>JAKLQB010000821.1 GCA_022013615.1 Desulfobacterales bacterium
AATTCGTGACCATGGAAAATCCACCAGAATTCGACTCTTAATTGGGAATTCAACTTGCGATTCCAAAAGACCAAAAATGGCCATTTTAGTGAGTTCTGATGATAGCGAAGGGGCCGATGATTACATCCATTTCGGGGGTTGATCGAACAATGGCATTTTCGCCCGTGGCCCCTCTGTTGGCGCCTGCCTTCAGCATCTGAGAGGTGGCAATGGAATTCGTGCCAAAGGCCAGGATCTCAAGTTCATGACCGATGACATCCCTCAGACGCTTGATAATGGTGGCTCCAATCCCCCCACCCTGTCCGTCCACAACCATTAAAATCATAGATTTACCTCAAAATGAAACAATAGAATTCTTCTCTTGAGACACGAAGTTAGCAGGAAATACCTTTAGTTGTCAATCTGAACACCTATCAAACGCAATCCAAACAATTGGAGTTGCATCCAGCCATAAATATAGTATAGATTTCTGATTGTGCCGGGTACAAGGTGGCAGAATCAAAGGTTCAAAAACATGAAAACATGTATATTCAAGACAAAACCCTCAAATCGGAGGACAAAATATGATTATTGTGACAGGTGGTGCCGGTTTTATTGGAAGCGCACTCATATGGCGACTCAACCAGCGCGGTGTTGATGATGTTGTCGTTGTCGATCACCTGGGCGAAACGGAAAAGTGGAAAAACCTTATACCCCTTCGCTTTTCCGATTATTTCGACAAATCCGACTTCATTGAAAAACTTGAAGCCGGCTATTTCGGAAACAGTATCAGAGCTATTTTCCATCTGGGCGCCTGTTCTTCCACAACCGAGAGAAATGCTGATTATCTTAGTTCAAACAAACACCTTTCTCTTACTACGGGTTAAAGCTGTTCAAATACAATCTTTCTTCTGGTATTATCATAGAGTTTGAGCCTTGCCTTGAGGGTTTTTTGCTCACCAAAGATGCTGACAAGCTTAACCTCGTCCCCTTCCAGTTCTACGAGATCAACACTCTCCAGGACCTTTTCTTCCTCTCCATCTTTCAAAATAAAAGCATGTGCTTCACACATAAGAAACTCCTTATTTATGGCTAAGGGGAAAAGGCTCAAGGCCCAAGGAGCATGCAAAGAGCCCTGCGCAGTAAGCCTTAAGCCTTACGCCGTTTACGATAATAGCCATCGAATTATTTGAGGGCCTTTAATGCATTTCGTAAACATTCGGTGCTTCTAAATGTCATCTCCATCATTTGCGGACATACTCCGAACTCTCATTCTTTCCCGCCTCTTCCAATCAGATTAATTGACCGAGAATGAGGTAAAAACCAGACTCGTCGATAAATTTTTCAATCTTTAAACCCGAATTTACAAATAACCCTTTCATAGCCTTTTCGTCAGGCAGTTTATCGTGCATCACAGGCCCAGAAGTCTTTCTGTGATGGTTGTTCAATTCCTCAGATGAATCAAAATGTGCTACAGCAAGGCAGCCTCCTTTTTTCAGCACCCTTACCATTGCTCTCATAGCTTGCTCTTTTTCCTGAAAATGAGGGAAACAGGAAAAACATATAA
>JAKLQB010000822.1 GCA_022013615.1 Desulfobacterales bacterium
CGGCGCTACGGCTTTGGGCAACTTTTCGGCCTTCTACTTTTACAGCTATGTTGCCATGCAGGTGCCCACAGGCATTCTTGCCGATCATTGGGGGCCCCGGAAACTACTGTCAGCCGGTTCCCTCATCGCCGCTCTCGGAACATTTCTCTTCGCTGCAGCGCCGAACATTATTCTGGCCAACTTTGGCAGGCTGCTCATCGGAGGGTCGGTGGGAGTAGCTTATGTCTCCTTACTCAAACTCTCGACAAACTGGTTCCACCCCAAACGTTTTGCCTTGGCGAGCGGCCTGGCTCTTTTCTGCGGCATTGCAGGTGCAGTTTCAGCCGGTGTGCCCCTGAGGTTTATGGTGGATCATTTTGGATGGCGGCCGGTGATGTTCGTTTCGGCAGTAGTGACACTGATGGGAACAGCAGCGATCTGGTTGATAGTACGTGATGATCCTGCGGATAAGGGTTACAAAAGCTTCGCTGCAACCACAGACAGCGCTGCTGATTCCTCTATGGCATCACTGTTGGAGGGCTTGGGGGCAGTATTTCGATACAAAAATACCTGGATTTTGACTCTGGCTCCAGGCGGTGTTGTGGGGCCGCTGCTGGCATTTTCCGGGCTGTGGGGTGTGCCATTTCTCTCTACCCACCACGGCCTGTCTCCATCTGAAAGCGCAGCAATAGCTTCAACGCTATTATTGACCTGGGCAATTGGGGGGCCTGCCTTAGGGGCCCTGTCAGACCAAATCGGCCGCAGAAAGCCTCTGTATCTCGCAGGGACCATCATTGCAAGTGCCGGGTGGCTTTTGTTGCTGTACATCCCTTCACTATCGATTTGGGCCTTCATAGCACTGATTATCATTGTGGGGTATGCTTCCGGCGCAATGATAATTGGATTTGCATTTGCCAAAGAATTGGTCCCGCCGCCCCTCGCTGGTACAGTTTCCGGAGTTTGCAATATGGGCGTGATGCTTGGGCCAATGATTTTACAACCGCTTATGGGGTGGATCCTCGACCGAAACTGGAACGGGATCATGGAAAACGGCGTGCGCATCTATACTCTTGATGCATATCAGGCAGCCTTTGTTTTCATGATTGGGTGGTCCATTCTGTCTGCCGTGGTGATGTTTTTCGCAACCGAGTCCTACTGTAGACAGATGGTTGGGAACAGTTCATCATAAGCATACCGAATGCCGGCTTCCTGTTAACCTCTGGCATGGAGGCAAAAACAGCCTTTTCTCCCGGAGCATTATCCATCATGCTTTCGATTTTCACCTCCCCGGCTTTTAAAAAACTTCCCGTCTTTCTTTGTCACCAGTCCTTTTGACATAAGCCGATCAAGATGTTTGCTAATCATCTCAGCCTCGAAAAACCTCAATATAGATGCCACGTAAGGGTACTTCCGGTAGATCAGGGCTTTATCCACAAAATCATCCATTGACCTCGGCGAACTCAAAAACTCCAGGATCTTTTCATCCCGCTCCTTGAATACGGCTAAGAACTGATCAAGCCTTTCGTGGATATCATCCCTGATCACACCCAAATGAGATGAAACAACGGTTTCTATGTCGTAACTTTTAACGCGTTTAATGGAATCGATGAAATCGTCAATATCCGACTCCGGATTGGCATACCATGGGCCAAAGGAGGTAAGATCGATATCGGTTGTCAGCATGATCTTTTCATGTGGCAAATAAAAGCAATAATGATCATCCGTATGTCCCGGAGCAAAAACCGCCTCCATCACCGTGTTACCGAAATCAAAAACATGGTCCCTGCCAAAATAGTTCCCTGCCTTGAAGTCTCTAAGTTCCGGGGTCTCTCTCATTAAAGAAATCCAATCCCCTTTAAGATCCGGTTTTACGAACCGCTCTGCCATACGGGGAATGTCTCCGTTCGTCTCTTTACACTCCTCAGGCCCCCAGAGTCTCTCAGGGGGAAAGAAACTCGAACCTGCGCAATGATCCGGATGTCCATGGGAGTAAATCACAATATCAGGGCCAAACTCCTCTTCAATATCAACCAACCTGTTACGACCGCAACCTGTCTCTATCAACGCGGTAATTTTATCCGTGATCAAAACAGAGTGGCAAAAGGGAAACCGCCCCTTGTTTTTTCCTTCAACAAGATAAATGTTTTTATCCACTTCCTTTAACATAGACAGAACTATCTCCTCCTCGATCTTCCTTCGACCCAACTGATTACCGCCCTACCCTTCCCTCCGCTGCGGACGTGCTTGATTGAGCCGACAAATTTTTGTGCCCGGTGCGCATACCATTCTGCGGTATTTTCAGGAATACCCGAACTTATGACCACATCACGGTATAACAGCCAAAATTTATTGACATTATTTGGTTTTTGACCCATTATGACACCAGGTTTTATCATGATTGTTGTTCCAGCTGTATTATAATATACGGAATTCCATCTGTATTGACAAATATGGGATTCCAGGCATTAACTGTTATGTGTTGAATTAAAAATGATAAATGGTATTAATCATATTACATTATCAGTAAAGGATGTTGAGAAATCCTTTGAATTTTATAAGGACATATTGAGTTTAAAACCAGTCGCAAAATGGAAAAATGGGGCGTATCTTACCGCAGCGAACCCCGCTGTAAAGCTAATAGTTAGGCGAAAAAAAGGAAGGGCTTAATCGAAGAAAAGCATAAAGAACCAAATAATAAATAAAAGATATCCGAAAAAGTAAAGAATCCAGGCCCTCAGGACCTGGTTTTGCTTTTGCCCCCTGAAAGGGGGCTGGGTTCTTGCCCTCTTAGAAGGCAAGAAAG
>JAKLQB010000823.1 GCA_022013615.1 Desulfobacterales bacterium
ATGATATCAGTGACCTCCCTGCGGCCGGTTCAGCTCCTGAGTGGATGAGTGAAAAGGCCATCAGTATCGGACACTATTTTGTGACCGCCGGTGTGTATACGGTTTTTGGTGGGCGCCTGCCCGTAGGAGGAGCGCCTGTCTTTGAAAATCATCTTTACAAAGAACTGGAGGGCATCTACGGCGGAATGTGGGATATGGCGGAAGACCATATCGAGCATGCACACAAGATGATCGCTCACATTGATAAGAAACGAAAGGCCTTAGGTATTGATAAGGCCCGTGAACGGGTCCTTATGAGCATGGCCGATCGCCGAGACCTGGAAGCAGCATAAAACTTATATAAAACAATACCTCTTAAGAAGGGAGGAAGTAAATTATGTCAAAGATGGTAGCATTTGCAGTAGTACAGGGCGCCTATAATATCGTGTCCAAGGCAGAGGGAAAATATAAGGAGGCCCTGGAAAAATATGGGGGAGCACAGAAACTGGAGTTTCCCAACACAGCTTATTATCTGCCGGTCATTTATTCGTTGACCGGGATCAAGGTAACTGACCTGGATTCTGCCAAGCAGGTCATGGATTTCTCACGGGCCCTTTTACCGCCCCATATCAAGAATGACTGCAATCTCCCCTATCTTGGGCCTGTATTGGATGCAGGTATGGGGGCGATTTTCGCCGAGGAGATCATTGAGGCCATCCGATACGTTGAAGACCCCGATTTCTACCAGCCTGAGGTAGAAGACCCGGACGTGGAAAACGGCAAGATATGGCTTGGTGCGGCCGATGACGCCATCATGAGAAAGCGGGGTGTGGAGTTTGTGGATGGTTCGGCTCCCGGATTTGCAGCCATTGTCGGGGCGGCCCCTAGTTCTGCGATCGCAAAACAGATAGCTGAGGAGTACCAGTTGAAGAGCATTTACGTGTTCATGGCCGCAAACCAGAACGGCACGACATTTGCCGAGCAGTTGGTCCAGGAGGGAGTCCAGATCGGATGGAATACTCGGCTGGTGTCTTTTGGCCCGGACATATCGGCCGCGGTTTTTGCCGTTGGTTTTGCCAATCGCGCGGCCATGTCTTTCGGCGGTGTCCAGCCTGGTGATTACAAGAAGCTGCTGGCCTATCAGAAAGAAAGGATTTTTGCCTTTGTAAACGCTTTAGGCGATGTAAATGCGGAATGGGCGGCCAACGCGGCAGGTGCTATTAACTGGGGCTTTCCTACCATTGCTGATACGGATATTCCCGAGATATTACCAACCGGCATCTGTACCTATGAGCATATTGTATCCAATGTGCCACATGATGAAATCACCCAGAAATCCATTGAGGTCCGGGGCCTCAAGGTGACTATTAGCGAGATAGATATCCCGCTGTCCTATGGTCCGGCATTTGAAGGCGAGCGGGTCCGCAAGGACGATCTCTACCTCGAGATGGGCGGTAGCAAGACCCAGTGCACTGAGCTGTGCAAGATGGCCGAGATGAATGAAATAGATGATGGCAAGGTGGAGGTTGTTGGTAA
>JAKLQB010000824.1 GCA_022013615.1 Desulfobacterales bacterium
CTTATCGATCACATCCTCCGGAGTCATCCTGGAGAGGGCCCTGACAATGCCCTGATATCCACCGGCCGCAATATAGTGCTCAATCCTTGTTGGATCGATTGTCCCGCAGTTAGCCAAA
This sequence comes from Desulfobacterales bacterium, assembly GCA_022013615.1. The sequence continues at coordinate 119 of JAKLQB010000824.1, forward strand.
ACCCTTCTCACCTGTTTCTTGTAGAAGGGAATCTGACTGCGGTGAAAGATGGGCTTGCCTGTCTGGGGGTCGGCATAAGCCAGGTGATCTATCAACCGATTTTGTTTAAGGGTAAGGGCCACGATCTCTGGCGCATCATCAGGGCTTACCTCCTGATATTGAACCCCCTGAGGGCCAATGGCTATCACCGGTGCCTTGGCACAAAGCCCGTGACATCCGGTGGCGCGCACTTCCACCTGACCGGACATGCCCTGTTTTTTGACTTCTTCATCAAGGGCAGACTTCACCTCTGCAGCACCATAAGCTCGGCAGCCTGTCATGCATACGTACACACGTGTTTTGCCCTCATCCTCTCGAGCAACAACCTTATTGCGATACCACTCTAATTCCCCAATGGATAAGAGCTTCTCCATACTATTCGTCTTCTCCTTTATCCTTGCCATACTGATTCAGTACAGAGGATATCTTTGGCGGAGAAAGTTTGCCGAAATAGGTCCTGTTCACCATCATGGTGGGGGCAAGAAAACAGGCCCCGAGACAGGCCACTGTCTCAAGGGTGAATTGATAATCGGGGGAGGTCTCATCTTCATCAAGCCCCAGCTCTTTCTTCATCACCCTCAGGATGCTTCGACCCCCTTTGACATGGCAGGCCGTGCCGCGACACACCCTGATAACATACTTGCCTTTTGGCTTCAGGGATAACCCGGCATAAAAGGAGATGACCCCCTGGACCTGGCTCGGGAAGAGATCCAGGGCCTCGGCAATGGGCTCAATGGAATCCGGGGGGATATAACCGAACACTTCCTGGATTTCCTGCAACAATGGGATCAATGCCCAGGTTTCGCCGCGATGTTTATTGATAGTGGCCTCCATCAATCCCCAGTCTATCTCTTTTGGTTGCATTATTTGGTATCCTCTATTCTCTCAATCTTCACATGACACCCATTCCACCCTGGCGAATCGGCTTCGCCCAACCGGGTCAATCCCATCAATTGCCTGGCATCATTATTATGAAAGGCCATGGGAATAAAAATGAGTCCTGGTCTCACATCTTTTTTCAGGGTTATGTCTCTTTCTATGGATCCGTCCGGTGAAGATATCCTGACCTTATCTCCCCTCTTCAGATTGAGCCGCGTGCCATCCTCTGAAGATATCTCGACCTCTCCCTTCAGGCCAAAATCCTTGATTCGGCCTGAAAGGCGGGTCCTGGTGCCGCTTCCCAGATGGTATCGCAGTGACCCAAGAATAGCCGTAAATGGATATGCTTTATCAAATACCTCATTATCCACAGAGATTACGGGAGAAAAAGAGATCGATTCCCCCTCCTCATCGGGGTGGAAAAGCCTCAGATTGCTCGTCTCCCTGATCCAGGACTCGTCCCCCAACTTTCCAAGTTCCGAGTACATGGGAATCCTGCGACTGATTTCCGCCCTTATCTTCTGTATTGAAGAATACCCATCAGCATGGGACATCCTCCTGGACAGTAGATCAAGGATCTCCCAATCCGGTCTTGCATCCCCGGGCGGAGAAACCACAGGTTCAAATGACTGGATTCTCCCCTCCATATTAGTGAAGGTCCCTGCCTTTTCACTGAAGGCGGCCCCTGCCAGGACTACATGTGCCATATGGGTGGTTTCGGTGGTAAGGATGTCCTGAACCACGAGTAGCTCCAGGCTATTCAAGACATTCCGGATACGTTCGGGTTGCGGTAGACTTAGAAGCGGGTTTTCGCCCATAATATAAAGGGCCTTGAGGTTCCCCTTTTCTGCTTCCTCAATCATACGAATCAGATTGAGCCCCGGATCTGGTGACAGTTTTACGTCCCAGAGCTTCTCCCAGTACTTACGGTCCTTATGGTTGTAAAAAGGCCGTCGGCCGGGAAGAAAATCAGGCGCAGTGCCCATATCCAATGCCCCTGCCTCGTTGTTCTCTCTTGCAATGAAATAGAAGCCTGTATTATCACCACCCAGACTTCCGGTCATAAGTGCGAGATTGATCAGGGCATCCATAGCTGATGTTCCATATTTCTGCTGTAAAATGCCGTGCCCTATCACAAAGGCAATCTTTTTACCTTTCAGTAGATCAGCGGTCTCTTCCATGACCGCCATTTCTACACCTGTCACCCGGCACACCTTTTCAAGATCAAGGCCAAAAAGGCTATCGCGGTAAGGGTCAAAGTCCTGTGTAAACCGATCTATGAAAGAAGAATCATCAGCTTTTTCCTTCAATAGCAGGGCGGCAAGGCCATTGATCAATGCAACGTCGCTGTTTGGTGAAAGAGCTAACCAGAGGGAGGAGAAAGGGACCAGGCCTGTTTTTCTTGGATCCGCAACAATCAACGGGACTCTTTTTATCCGTGAAGCCCGTTTAAGGTAATATCCGACAACAGGTGCCGTTTCAGTGGGATCGGCGCCTATCACAAAAATCACCTCAGCCTCTTCAAGACCGGCCAAGGGCGTAATGCGGCCCCCACCTTCCAGCCTCTCACTGATCAGGTTTATTACCGCCCTCCCTGACCCGTAACTGCCGTTATCCACATTATTGGTTCCCAGAATAACGCGGGCAATTTTCTGAAAAAGGTAGTTTTCCTCGATCGTACATTTGGATGAACCGAGAAACGCCACACTTTGAGGTCCATATTTCTCTTTAATGGACATAAGTCCTTGAGCAACAACCTCCAGCGCCTCATCCCAGGTAGCTGGTGACAGTTCTCCATCTTTGCGAATAAATGGCGTGCTCAATCTTTTAGAGGCGTTTAGGTAATCATGGGCAAAATGGCCTCTGACACACAGGGTGGATAGATTAACCGCTTTTTCCCTGTGTGACGGATTTACATCTACGATTTGACCATCAACCGACCCCATCACAAGGGAGCATCCCACACCGCAGAACCCACAGATAGTCGATGATTCTTTCTGGGGAGAACCCACATATCGGGTATTTTTAACAGACAGGGCTCCCGTAGGACACATGGAGACGCATGTGCCGCAGAATGTGCAACTGGATTTCTCCAAAGGCACCTCATGCACTGTTGCCGGACGGGATTTAAACCCCCTGAGATTGTAATCAATGGCGCCAACCACGACCAGTTCATGGTCGGCGCGAATACACTTGCCGCAGAGGATACATTTACTCAGGTCCCTGATGATGAATGGATTTGCCTCCTCCAGACCGGTATAATGGGGCATGGGATAAAGGTCTGTTTGGCCGACTCCCAGTTCAGCAGCAATCTGCCTCAACTCGCATCTGTTTCCCTGGCTGCATACGATACAGGACTCAGGATGATTGGCCATCATCAGGCGGATAATATTTGTTCGGTGGGTTTTTATTGTGGGAGAATCTGTCTGGATGGTCATATTCGGGGCAACGGGTGTAACACATGAGGCCATGATGCGTCCGGTTTTTTTATCTTCTACCAGGCATAAACGGCAGGCACCAACCGGTTCCAGGTGGGGATGATAGCACAGGGTAGGAACCTTAATGCCATTTTCCAGGGCCGCATTTAGAACACTGGTTCCAGGAGGGCAACTGATATTTTTTCCGTTAATGGTCAGGGTAACGTCTTCCAAAAGGCCGGCTCCTTTTTATCTCAGTTTAGCAGCATCAAGGTATAGTCTCAGCTTTTCTTCTCCTCCAATAGTGATAATGTGAATCCCCTGGCAGAGGTCTTTTAAACCCTTTATGGTGTCGGCGAAAAGCTCGATGCTGGCCTTTTGCTTGTCAGGGGCACTTGCCAGTTTCTTGATCATCCAGTCCGGCACCAACCCCGATTTGAAATGGCGGTTGAGGAATTGTGCCATACCCGCTGTCCTGATAATCATTACCTCCGCAATGATCGGGACACCAAATGTATTGACTTGTTTCATGAATTTCTCAAAATGGGCCACATCAAACACCGGTGTGGTCAAAAAATAGCCGGTACCTATCCTTGTCATCTCCTCCATTTCTTTCATTTCCAATTCCGGCACGTTTTTTCCCCATCCTGATTCAACGCCGGAACCCAATGTGAAATCGGCCCTGGAAGGAAGCTCTTTGCCTTCAATTGTTTGCCCTTCCCGCATATGCTCCAGGACCGAGGCCAGTTTCCCTGAATCTACATGGAAAAACATCATTTCCTGGAGACTGTCCCCAGTGATACGGTAATCCTCAGTAAACACGAGAAGGTTCTCAACACCAGTATCATGGGCCAGCAAGAGATCCTTTTGCAACTGTGGCCGGCTTTTGTCCATTGTTGTGGTTTGATATATGGTCTGGAACCGGTTTTTTTTGA
>JAKLQB010000079.1 GCA_022013615.1 Desulfobacterales bacterium
AACCGATTTTAGTGAAATAAGCGGTGTCCGTTGTCAGTTGTCAGTTGTCCGTAGCAATCCTGGATATGCTGAAAAGGGGCCGGGGTTCAGGGAAAAGTGACGAGTAACAAGTGACAAGTAATAAACTTGTGACTCATCACTTCGAATAATTCCATTATTTTTACCCCGTGAAACTTATTATCTATTTCACTGGGGCCATGTGCGAGGTAAAAGCTCAGACCTCGCAAAAACCTCTTTATTCTTCCCGCCGCGGCGGGATAGAAATTCCGAGACATCGTGTTAATCATGTTTATCCTGTCTAAAAATATTGCTAAACTATTTTGCTATCTGCGATCTCAGCGTCTCTGCGGTGAACTATTACGAATGGAGGAATAGGTGAAAAAGAAGGTCTTTTTTGGTTCTGTTTTTTTATTATTGGTCGTTGCAAACACTGTCGCCCTGGCAGCAGAAAGTACCTATCAAATCGGCCCGGGAGATGTCCTTGAAATCTCCGTCTGGAAAGATGAGAGCCTTACTCGGCAACTGGTGGTTCCCCCTGATGGTATAATGTCATTCCCTCTTATCGGGGATTTGGACGTGAAATATATGACTGTCACGGATGTAAGGAAGGCTATTACAAAAAAGCTCTCTGAGTATGTACCTGATGCTACGGTTTCGGTTATTCTTTTAAATCTAAACAGCTTGCAGGCGTATGTAATTGGTAAGGTACACAAACCCGGTCAATATGCAATTACAATGGAGACGAGCGTAATGCAGGTTCTTTCCATGGCCGGCGGTATCAATCCATTTGCCGATGGAAACAAGATCCTGATACTGCGGCAAATAAATAACAAAACCGTTAAAATACCTTTTAATCATGATCAGGTGATGAAGGGAGAAAATCTTCAACAGAACATTATTATCCAGCGGGGAGATGTAGTTGTGGTGCCGTGATGGAAATACGCTAAGAGCATGGCGCATAGGGCATGGGGCGAAGAGCAGAGGGCATGGGGCATAGAGCAAAGGGCAAAGGGCAATAATTCCCATTATTCCATTCCCGCTAAAGACGGGATCTTCGACGTTCCACTATTCCCTGGCCCAGACCGCTACTCAACACTCTGAGTCTTAAATCAAATTTGAAGTGCAATGACATACGTCAAATCAACAACAAATTGCACCAGGGCGGGCCAACATTTTTGTCGCTGT
>JAKLQB010000825.1 GCA_022013615.1 Desulfobacterales bacterium
CCAGCAGATGCTGCAGCTATTGCAATTAGTAAGATCAATATCGGCAACGATTCCTTCCGCCTCAATGAAGCCATTCTTCATTGGGATAGAGGCCCTTATGGCCGCACCAATGCCCTCTTCACAGGTCTCTTTCAGGGTCTTGGGATTCTTTGCACATCCACAGAGAGCCACACCGTCAGCCGGGAAATCCAATGGACCGAGTTTTATATGGCGTTGGTGCGGCCATGAGGGCCTCTATCCCAATGAAGAATGGCTTCATTGAGGCGGAAGGAATCGTTGCCGATATTGATCTTACTAATTGCGATAGCTGCAGCATCTGCTGGAAGCGGTGCCCTTATGGCGCAATAAAGGTGAATGAGAACAAGGAACCCGAAGTTATTAAGGCCCTCTGCAAGGGGTGTGGCCTTTGTGCGGCGGACTGCCCGAAGGAATGCATCACCATTGTCCATTACTCTGATGAGCAACTGCTTGCCCAGGTGGAAGCGGCCCTGGAAGAAAATCCCGAGAAAAAGATACTCGGTTTTGTCTGCCACTGGTGTGCACTGGGTGGCGTGGATATGGCAGGAGTGAGCAGGCTCCAGTACCCTCCAAACGGGCGACTCATACGGGTAATGTGTTCGGCCAGGGTGCCCACCAAACTGATTGAACGCGCCTACGAACTGGGCGCAGCAGGGGTCTTGGTGGCCGGTTGTGAGTTTCCTACCTGCCATTATATAACCGGCAACTATGCCTGTGAGTCCAGGATCAAACGCGCAAGGAAAAAGCTGGCCAAGAAGGGGTACAATGCGGATAACCTGTGGCTTACGTGGTGCTCGGCCGCAGATGGACCGAAGTTTGCAAATGTCATGAGAGATATGGTGAAAGAACTTGGGCTTGGATAATTTGATTTGCGATTTTGGATTGCCGATTTTTTATTGGAAAAAAGGTGCGGATAAAAAAGATAGTATAAATTCTTTTAAGTCCCGCTCATAGCGGGACGTTATATAAAATCGCGAAGCGATTTTATGAAGGTTTAAAGGCATATGGATACGAGTAGAGCTTTAGCAGAAAAATTTAGTGACGTGGAAATGTTCAGGGCCTGTGAACAGTGCGGATGTTGTAGCTCCGCATGTCCTATTACAGGTGTAAACGGGTTTAATGTCAGGCGAATAATCAGACACATCGAGCTCGATTTAATAGACGAGATTGCTGATACGCCTTTTCCGTGGTCCTGTACCACATGCGGGAGATGTGAAGAGGTCTGCCCCAATGGCATTGCGATCCTTGATATCATAAGGCCCCTCCGGTCCATGTCGCCAGGGGAACTCGTGCCTGACTGGCCGCCTTGCACCAGGGCCTGCCCCGCCGGTATAGATATACCGGGATACATTAGGCTTATTGCTGAAGGAAAGCTGGATGAGGCCTGCGCCTTGATTATGGAAAAGGTGCCTTTCCCGGGTATTCTGGGCAGGGTATGTATGCACCCCTGCGAAGATGCGTGCAGGCGTACGGAGGTTTTCAATCAACCTATCTCAATATGCGCGCTCAAGCGTTATGCAGCGGATAAGGCAGGCAATGTATTTGAGAGGGCCTCAAAGATAAAAGAAAGCACAGGTCACAAAGTGGCCGTTATCGGGGCAGGTCCTGCCGGTCTGACAGCAGCCTTTTATCTGCGAAAAAAGGGACATGGTGTAACGGTTTTTGAGGCCCTGCCTGAGCCCGGTGGTATGATGCGCTTTGGCATTCCCGACTACCGGCTACCAAAGGATATCCTCAGGGCTGAGATAAAGGAGATAGAGGATATTGGTGTTGAGATAAGGACAAATACAAAGGCTCATTCAATACAAAGGCTGTTTGAAGAGGGCTTTAATGCCGTCTTTCTGGCCATTGGGGCGCACCAGGGCCTAAGGATAGGGGTTGATGGTGAGGACAGCCCTGGGGTGATTGAGGGTGTAACCTTTTTGAGAGATGTAAGTCTGGGTAAGAAGGTGGAAGTTGGGAGTAGAGTGGCTGTCATTGGCGGCGGTAATGCTGCCATAGATTCAGCTCGGACGGCGCTTCGCCTTGGGGCCAAGGAGGTGACTGTCATCTATCGGCGCACCCAGGCTGAGATGCCGGCCAGCCCTGAAGAAATTGACGGGGCTACCGCTGAGGGAGTAGAAATTCACTACCTGTCGGCGCCGTCAAGGATAGTGAGCCAGGATGGCAAAGTGGAGCTGGAGTGTATTCGTATGAAGTTGGGTGCAGTGGATGCCAGTGGCAGGCGGCGACCAGAACCAATTAAGGACACTGAATTTACCATGGGCTTTGATACTATTATTACTGCCATTGGTCAACGACCGGAGATTCCCAGCCAGTTTGATTTAGCCATTGGTCGTGAGGATGTCGTCCAGGCTGACCCTAACACCCTTGCCACCAGCAGAGAAGGAGTTTTTGCCGGTGGCGATTTGATCAGTGGACCAGCTTCGGTTATTGAGGCCATTGCGGCCGGCCGCAAGGCTGCAGGCTCGATAGACAAATTTTTGGGCGGAGACGGCGATATAGAGGAATCTATTGCCGTAAGGCCTGATACCGAGGCGTACAACGGGAAAAGGGAAAGTGGATTTGCAGACCTGAAAAGGGTTGAAACGCCGGCCATACCCCTTTCAGAAAGACATGGTGGATTCACAGAGGTTGATCTCTGTTTTGATGACGATCATGCCATAAGTGAAGCAAAAAGGTGCCTCCAATGTGATTTGGAATTGAATTTGGCAAATAAGGCTTTTACAGGAAACAGAACATAGCTTCTTTATTTAGTGCCCGACCCTTTTACCTGCCATCATGCACGGACAACAAGGGGGTTTCGTACTTGACCCGCTTTTCACTGCCGATATTGCCCACAATGACCTCTCCCGTGTAACCAAAATCCTGGCCGAGGCTCAGGAAGATTGCATATTACTGCAAGAAGGAGCTGACAGCAATTCAATCAACTCCGCCCTTGAAAAGCTCCTTAGGATCCCTGGATCACTTTCCTTAACAACACTGTCCATCAAATTTCGCTTTTTTTCAATGATGGCCGATATTTTTTCCTCCAAAGTCCCTTCGGTCACCAGCTTGAAGACCTGAACACCACGTTTTTGACCAATCCTGTGGACCCTGTCCGTGGCCTGGTCTTCCCTGGCCGCATTCCACCACCGATCATAATGGATGACCACCGAGGCGGCTACCAGATCTATGCCTGTGCCCCCGGCCTTCAGACTTCCCACATATAACCGGCAATCAGGGTTATTGTTAAATCTGGATATAATTTCACCCCGCTTTCGGCTTGCTCCCGTAAGAGTCACAAAGTCCACATTTTGAGTTTGCAGAAATCCTTCTATTATCTTTATCATCCCCAGGAACTGGCTATAAACAACAACCTTCTGCCCGCAATCAAGGCTCTCCGCAATAAGCTCCTTAAATAGCTCCCATTTGCCTGACTGGTATTGCTCATAATCGTCCGGCGTTCCCTCTACCATTGCAGGATGATTGCAGATCTGCTTGAGGAGGTTCAGTAAGGCGAAAATGTGAATATAGGGGACAGGTTCTTCACCAGCCTTTAACACCTGGAGTAAGCCTTTACCCCTTGAAGAGATTGCATCCCGATAGAGCTTTACCTGATCATCACTAAGACGGCAGGACCGGATATCTTCAATCTTTTCAGGGAGATCATCAAGCACTGTCTCTTTAAGGCGGCGTAGTGTAAAAGGGGATATAAGCCTGCTCAGTTCCTCTTTCGTGGTCGTATCCAGGCCGAGCTCGATCGGTTTGACATATCGGGAATCGAAATCCTTATCAGTGCCAAAATAGCCCGGTATCGTCAAATCAAAAAGGGCCTTCAATTCACTCAGTCTATTCTCGATGGGAGTCCCTGTCAGCCCCAGTTTCATACGGGCCTTGATATCTTTTGCAGAGCAGTAGGCCAGGGTCTGGGGATTCTTGATGTGTTGAATTTCATCGAAAACAGCGAGAGAAAAAGAAATGTCCTTCAGCTTTTCAATATCCCACCGAAGGATACCGTATGAGGTCAATAACACGTCGCTATCCTTGAGTGCTTTTTCCAGGTCCCTCTGGCCACCATGGTACTGCACTGTCTTCAACCCAGGCGCATGGTCACGTATTTTGTTGTCCCAATGGCTTAGAACAGTGGTGGGGCAAACCACCAGAAAAGGCCCTTTGACATTTTCATGTTCCCGCAGGCCCACCATAAAGGACATAACCTCATGGGTCTTACCAAGGCCCATATCATCGCACAGCAACCCTCCGAGCCCATTTTCAAACAGAAACCAAATCCACTCCACGCCCCTCTCCTGATAGGGCCTCAAGGTTGAAGTCATGCCCTTTAGTTCAGGCAAAGGCCTCATTGGTCTCAATTCGAGCATTCTTTTGAGCAGGTCAGCACGGTCGCCATCACCTGTTATATCCACGGGCTTCATTCTGGTAGCTGTTAAATGGAAAAGATCCATCCGGGACAGCTTTATAGCGCTTGATTCCTCTGAAAGCTTCTCCCCTTTACTTCGATTCAGAATGGAATCAAGGGCATCCAGATCCCGGGATTTACAGTCCACCCATCCCTCATCAGTACCGATGTAACGCTGGCCTTCTTCCCTTGCTCGCATGATCTCAACCAGAGATACAGATGTATTTCCAAACCCGTATTTCACCGAAAGCCAGCACCAGTCCCTGTCTAAGGCCTCCGGCGTGATCTCGATTCGATCAACTTGCTTGAAGATCTTAAGGCTTTTGACCTCAGCATCTACAAGGTGCGGGCCTTCAAGGAGTTCATCCCCGAACTCCTCCAAAAAAGTTGGGACCTGGGATTTTTTGAGGACCATTTTTACCGGCGACTTGAACTTTCTCTCCATCCTCCCCGGTGGTTCCAGTTCAGCAAGGATACCCAATTCTTTGATATAGATCAGATCTCCATATCGGAAGCGTTCCAGGTCCTCTCTCTCAAAAAATCTTTCCTCTCCACTTTCCTGGATGAGCTGGATGACGGGCCGAACCTCCATATCGAGCTGGGTGCTTATGGCAACCTTGAAAATAGATTTGAGGGGAATGGGGTGTATGGCCAGGTCATGCTGGTTGGGAAGGAATTCTTTCAGAGTGATAAGCAGTCTTTTCACCCTGTTACGAGGTACCTCCATGCGAAAAGCAGTATCTCCTGACGGACCTTTGCAGGCGACCGTGAACGACCCGGTGGTCCCCTCAATGGCCGGATGAAAGGAGCACCCTGTGGCGCCAAATTCGCGATAGCCGTGATAGGCAGCCCGGTACCAGAAGCTTTCCTCTAAAGTCTGTCGGCGTGTCTTAAAGTCCCGGTCCATCATAAAGCGCTCACTTTCGGTCAGAGTGAGGAGGGCAAGCCTCTCAAGTACTTTGCCCCTGTGTGGAGCAGCATTCTCATCTGGAGCTTTCCCGCAGCGCTCCAGAAACCGGGAAAGGTCGGGGCCCTGTGAAATATAATAGAGCATTTCCTCCCCATCGGAGCCTACCACCTTTGTCAGTTTTTTCTCCCTGTAAGTGGCAGATTGCATGCGGACTGATAGTGGCTTCTCCCGAGAGCCATCTGCCAATACAGTAGCAAGGCTGTACCAGATACTCGACCTGAAACCTTCCTCGATACTTCCACCTTTCAGGCTTTTCTTAAGGGCCTTGTAGATTTCAACCAGTTCCAAGATGTGAGTGCAGGTTCTGTCCCTCGAAATAGCGCAGGAGCACAATCTCTGGGTATGTCCCAAAGGGCTGCTCTCCACAAAACAGGCTATACCGGGCCTCTTGTCTGCCGGATGTGGCAGTAATGCCAATGCATGGCGATGAAACTCCACACGGCTTAGATCGTCCTCCGAAATGTTCTGCTTGCGCGCTCGCTTTACATTCCTTTGTGATCCCTGCGCCCCTAATTTTTTTGTTCCGCTCTTTCCCATCCTGTCACTCTCTATAGATATCAGCCATGGATCTGTCAAGAGGAACTGGATTGACTAAATGATTACGAAAACACACAAAACCGGCGATTTCGTGACACAATAATACGAAAAAGAGCCCAGACAAACAAACGTATATCATGTAAGTTCTCAATAAATCCGGGCAGTTCAACTGCTTCCCCCTTTTGCAAAGGGGGATCGAGGGGGATTTTTTTTAGATTCAGCCCGGGCTTATTGAGAACTTACTATATCATGACAGAACATCCTGAAATCTTAGCTGAAATACTCCAAAAGGCACGGTCCTATGAATTGAGGCATTTCGATTTATCTAATAAAAACATGCCAGCATCTTTTATATTATGCTATATGTTGAGGAGATACGGGGCGAGGTCATTGCGCATGATGATATAAGAACCTGTTTTGTTGGAAGAATCAAATGACAAGAGCAGATAAATTGGCGATGAATGGAAAAGACAAAAGAGGTAATAGATAGTCTTCACATAAAGGACTGGCCTGAAGGGGATCGGCCCAGGGAAATGCTTTTGGATAAAGGCCCGGAGGCATTGAGTGATGCAGCGCTTTTGGCTATTCTTTTGAGAACCGGCAGGCAGGGGCAAAATGCTATCGCTCTCGCCAGGGAGATGATAGTTAAGTTTGGTGGGCTTCATGGATTGATGTCAACAACATCTGAGGATTTGTTGGGTGTTAAGGGGATAGGAAAGGCGAAAGTAGCCCAGATTTTAGCTGCCATGGAAATTGTCAAACGCCAGCTTAGGCAGCCGCTTAAGAAAATCAACATTATTGACAATCCCCATCATCTATTTGAATATCTAAAAGTGTCAATGAGTAATCTTTCCCGTGAGGAGTTTCGAGTGCTCCATTTGAACAGATCAAAACACCTGATTGCAGAAGAGGTCCTTTTCCGTGGGACGGTCAATGAATCCTCAATTTATACTCGCGAAGTTATTGAATCGGCCTTAAGGAAAAAAGCTTCGGCCCTTATTTTTGCACATAATCATCCCACCGGACCGGCTGAGGCCAGCCAGGAGGATGTTGAATTGACCAGATCACTGATAAACGCATGCAGGGCCGTTGATATTCCAGTTCTGGATCACGTTATTGTGGGGAATGACGGTTTCTTGAGCATGAGGCAGGAACAACCCGAACTTTTTTGACAGGATAACCCCGCGTTCCGCGGGGCAGGCACGGAGAGACAAGATATTTATTATGAATGAAAAAATGATCAAGATTTCTATTGAGCGGATTGAACAGGCTATTTTTTTAATACGAGGGTAAAAAGTTATGCTGGATGCTGACCTCGCCCAATTATATGGAGTAGAGACAAAAATTCTGAACAAAGCTGTAAAGCGCAATTTGGATAGATTTCCAGAGGATTTTATGTTCTAACTCACGGCTGAAGAAGCGGAAAATTTGAGGTTCCAAATTGGAACCTAAAAAAAGCAACGAGGTGGCCGCCGATATTTGCCCTATGCCTTTACTGAACAGGGTGTCGCCATGCTTTCCGGTGTATTGAACAGTCCGAGGGCCGTTAAAGTGAATGTTGAAATCATGAGAGCATTTGTGCGGCTTCGCCAGTTACTGGCCACCCACACTGATCTTGCACGCAAGCTTACTGCCTTAGAGCAAAAATACGATGATCAGTTCAGAGTTGTCTTTGATGCGATACGTGCCTTAATGGCGCCGCCTGAGAAGCCACGCAAGAAGATTGGTTTTGAGGTCAAAGAGGGACGTGCTGTCTATGGCAAGCGAAAGAAAAGGAATATACGGTGACACCGGAACAACGCCAGGACGAGCACAGTCAGGCAAAAACAATAAAACTATCGTTTTTTTTCTCGGTCTGGTTATCACCTGCTCAAATTCAGCGTTATCCCTGTGCGCAGCGCTCCTGAGGAAGGCTGCAAGCTGGGCTTGATCTTCGGTACCGGGAGTATCAACTTCAATGATTTGTGGCAGAATTGTGTTTGTTATTTCCAGATCAATAGAAAGAGCTTTCCTGGAAAATCCTTGACAAATTAACTGATTTTAGATAATTCTCTATTAATTTTAAGGCGTTAAATTTTGGATATGTAAATTCTCAATAAATCCGAGAAAAAAAACCGCACTACTTGCTATCCTTTTGAGAACCGGCAGGCATGGCCAACATGCTATTGCTCCGTGGCGGGCTCAATGGGTTGATGTCAACCACATCTGAGGGTTTTCCAGATGAAAGTCTCCTTTGAGATGAACTTATGAAAAAAGAAGCAAAAGCAAGGATAAGGATCAATAGGCTCCTTGAGCATGCAGGATGGCGGTTTTTTGATGATGAAAACGGTCCGGCCAACATTGCACTGGAAGTAAATGTCAAAATAAAGAAGAAAGTTCTTGACCAGTTCGGTGATGATTTCGAAAAAACTGTTGATGGATTTGTTGATTACCTTCTACTCGACAGCAAAGGCTTCCCCTGTGCTGTGCTCGAAGCAAAATCCGAAAGATTAGACCCATTGGCCGGAAAAGAACAGGCCCGCAAGTACGCCAAATCGTTAAATGTGCGCTTTATCATTCTTTCCAATGGGAACCTTCATTATTTCTGGGACTTGGAGCACGGTAATCCCTCCATTATAACCGACATTCCCTCTCAGGAATCATTAGGCCATTACAGGACATTTAAACCCAATCCGGATAATCTTGTTAAGGAAAAAGTCGAAGCCGATTATATCGCTATCACTCAGGACCCTATGTATAGTTCGGCTCCTCGTTGGATTAATCCCGATGAGCGCGATGCCTTTATAAAAGAGAACAATCTGAAGTTCTTGCGGCATTATCAGTTGAAGGCCATTCACGCCTTGCAGAAAGCTGTAAAAAGCGGCAGCAACCGTTTTCTCTTTGAGATGGCTACCGGTACCGGTAAAACACTTGCGTCCGCCGCTGTTATCAAGCTCTTTTTAAGAACAGGCAATGCCAACCGTGTCCTTTTCCTGGTTGACAGAATCGAGCTGGAAAACCAGGCCTGGAAGAACCTTGCCAGAGCACTGAAAAATGATTACACCTGCGTCATCTACAAAGAAAACCGCGATGATTGGCGCAAAGCAGAGATCGTTGTTTCCACAGTACAGAGCCTTTCGGTCAATAATAAGTATAAAAGCCTGTTTTCCCCGACTGATTTTGATCTGGTCATATCTGATGAGGCGCATCGATCAATCAGCGGAAACAGCAGGGCTGTATTCGAATATTTTGTAGGCTATAAATTGGGGCTTACCGCCACGCCAAAGGATTATCTGAAAAAAATTGATCCCGATAAGATCAGCAAAAAGGACCCGCGGGAATGGGAACGCAGGCAACTCCTCGATTCGTATATAACCTTTGGCTGTGCCAGCGGAATCCCCACTTTCAGGTACAGTCTTATAGATGGAGTAAAGGATGGATTTCTGGTCAACCCGGTTGTCGTAGATGCCCGAACGGAAATCACTACACAACTTCTGGCCGACCTTGGTTATTCCGTGCTTGTGGAAAACGATGAAGGGGAATTAGAGGAAAAGATCTTTTACCAGAAAGACTTTGAGAAAAAGTTCTTTTCTGAAAAGACAAATGGAATTCTGTGCAAGACATTTCTTGAAAATGCAATCAGAGACCCCTTAAGCAATGAAATCGGTAAAAGCATCGCTTTCTGCGTAAGCCAGAATCATGCATCTAAAATCACCCAGACCCTAAATATATACGCTGACAGCCTGTTCCCTGGAAAATACACCTCTGATTTCGCCGTACAGGTGACTTCAATGATTCCAGACGCATACCAGTTTTCAATCAGTTTTGCAAACAACAACCTAAACGGGCACACCAGGGTGCTGGAGGGATATCTCAGTTCCAAGACCCGTGTCTGCGTGACTGTCGGCATGATGACCACCGGCTATGACTGCGAGGACATCTTAAATCTCTGCCTGATGCGTCCTATATTTTCTCCCACTGATTTCATACAGATCAAGGGCCGTGGCACAAGGAGATATACCTTTCTTCATAAAATAAAAGAAGTTGGCCGTGTAGAGGAATACAAGGACGAAAAGGGGACATTCAAACTCTTCGATTTCTTTGCCACCTGCGAGTATTTTGAGGAGAAATTCAATTACGACGAAGTGCTGGAACTGCCCCCCACCGGAACAGGTACAGGGAATGGTGATGGCGGTGGCATAGACATTGACGAATATGAAAGCATCCAACCGGACCCTTTATCGTCTTATATAGAGTCTCGCGTAGGTCTTCATGGAATGAAGATCGACCGCAAATTCTATGATCAATTTGAGGAAACCGTGAAAAATGATGATACGGTTCGGGAGCACTATGAGCGCGGTGATATTAAGGCTGCTGAAGAATATGTAAGGGAAAACCTCTTTGATAAGCCTGAAGAATTTTTCAATCTGGAGAAACTTCGGAAATCGGTGCATCTTGATCGACGGCTTAAGTTATGGGAGATTATTGAAAAGGCTTTCGGTGGTATTGAAAAATTCAAGTCCAAGGATGAGCTCCTTGACGAGGAATTAGATAAATTCGTATCCATCCACAAGCCGGATGCCTCTCACATTTCCCAGATCAGGGATTTTTTCAAGGCATATATTACAGACAGTGAGATCCGGGACATCATAGAGGATAAAGAATACAACCGCCTTGCCACAAATCCAAAAGTGACAATTGCCGACCTGA
>JAKLQB010000826.1 GCA_022013615.1 Desulfobacterales bacterium
CAGCGCCTATGTATCAATGAGGCAAAAAACAATTCTAAGAGGTATGAAAAGAATGCCTTTGCTCTCTTGACCATGTTTTCAGGCATTATACACAGAACCAGCTTGAGGACCAGCTTAGGTAAATGCCTGCTTTATCATGGAAGTGCAACAGCGACAGGTGTACTGTCATGGGGCACAGGTATCTGTCCTGGCTGTACTGACATCTCCTGGTAGGCCAGGTATTCTTTACAGTTATCCTTGAATGGGCACTTTTCCTGGCAGATACGGATACTTAAGCGAGGTGAATTCCTCTTTCTAAGACAGACAATATATTCGCTCATGAAAAACTCCAATCCTATAAAGATATTTAATTATAATTTAATTATGATATTCTATTACATAAATATTATTATATGTCAATAAATTATGTAACTACTTAGGTTTAAAGTTCCAGGGGTCACGGTTCAAGGTTGATAAGCTCGTAAAAAGTCGGAAATACCTTAAAACGTCATTCCGGCGAAAGCCGGAATCCAGTGATTTCAGTATGTTCTGGATGCCGGATCAGGTCCGGCATGACGAATTGAGACTTTTTACGAAGGCATCAAGGTTAACTGATGAAAACTGCACGATTTTGAGATATTTCTGCCGTGCCTCCACGGCAGACAGGGAGGGGTGGCACATTGCGCGTAAGGGCTGCCGTTCATAGGTTCATCAACTATGTCAAGCAATATGAAAAATGCGACCCCGCCGCAGGCGAAATCCCGCGTTCAGCGGGAAACCCAGAACCGTGAACCCAGAACCAGTTACAAATTATCTTAAAACAGCGAAACCCATCCTGCGTTCCGCGGGACTCAACCTGTCCTATAAAAAGCGTTAAAACCAGGAGGCTGTCCGAGAATGGCTATTTTCCCTCCCGCTACCAGCGGGACGTCAGGCTCAAATTATAATCCTCGAAATACTTCATGTATGGATGCCTGTCCCGCTGTATTTAAGCGGGGTGGTTATAATTTTCGCCTTCCTTGATCTTGGAAAAAATATCTCATTCTCAGACAGCCTCCTAGTCGCACAGGTCGCAACTTTTTGACAATATACGGTTTAACGGCTAATATGAATCGACACACACAAATAGAAAATATAGGCTATTTAAAATGGCCCAATCTCATTCGCGGAACCCTGATCAAACGATATAAACGCTTCATGGCCGATATAAAATTCAGGAATGGTCATGTGGTCACGGCCCACTGTCCCAACACCGGGAGCATGCTGGAATGTTCCGAACCGGGACGGACGGTTTATCTGTCCCGCCACAACAACCCGAAAAGGCGGCTCAAGTACACGTGGGAGATGATAGAGATGCCCACTTCTCTGGTAGGCGTCAACACGGTGGTCCCAAACAAACTCGTAAAAACTTCCATCCTGGCGGAAAAAATCCAGGAACAGGAGATTTTTTGATTTTTCGGAATGAAATGGATTATAATACTTATAACCGTTCATGGGTTCTGGGTTTACCGCTAAAAGCGGGATTCAGGGTTCACCGAAAAAAGGTAACACTGAACGTTAACGACAGGTATTTTGAAAGATGATTAGTGCAATTTTATTGGCAGGTTATAACAACAAGCGTGAAGTGAAAAAGTACAGCCGAACTGTGGCGGAACATTACGGTGAGAAATTTATAGAGGCCGGTTACAAGCCTTTGAGAGAATTTAAGACCGTTAAAAACGGCAGGAAAGAAAGAAAGCCCCTGATCCAATATACACTTGAAAGGCTTTTTGAGAACGAATTCATTGATGAGATTATTATTGTCGGCCATCAGATGCTGCTTGAGCAACGACTGGGCAGTTTTATTAAGCAATTCGAAAAGCCCTGTTGCATTGTGAACCAGAACTCAAAAATTCCTGATGATGTCATCCGCCGTTTCAACATCACCCCCAGAAAAGTAAAATACAACTCCATAGCGGGGAATTTCATCAAAGGGTATGCGGCCAGCAATGCTTGCAAAGAAAAAAAGCATGCATTATTTGTGGCCTCGGATTCACCGTTGACGACGAATGAATTTGTTAATCGTTTCATTAAAGTTGTCAAACAATATCAGGATAAGTTCGCTATCATTGTCCCTGCAATTCTTATTGATGAAAAGAAAGATAGGCTTGGCAGATCACCCCTTCGCCTTCAGAACGACTCAAAATTTCAGCTCACCGGCAAAAAAGACAAATACGGCCGGCAAGGTTTCAGGCTTTCCGCCTTGATATCTGCAAATCCGCACCTTTTTGATGTGAATACGGCCAACACGGCCTATAGCCTTCGCAAATGGATGAGTCCGAATGTTCAACTAAAAGTATTCCGGATTACACGCGGCCTGGGATACCCGAATGTGTATTCCAAATATTTTTTGAGGAAGGATCTGAGCGTAAATGAAGTGGCGAACATTGTTTCCGAATTTTTCAACGGCAGGCTTGAAGTAATTCCTATGACGGGTGAAGAGGCAACGTATGACTATGATGGTACCGACCGGGAGTACCGCATGATAACTAAGATGCTTAAATCCGATCAGAAGGATATGGTTTAGGCATAGTCCTTTAATAGGCAAAACTTTACTTTCATATTAAAAGTATTATTATAAAACAGTTTTTAAGAATATCACGTAAGTTCTCATTAAATCAGGGCGATATCAAAAAAATCCCCCTTAATCCCCCTTTGCAAAAGGGGGAGTCATTCGGAATGCCCGGATTTATTGAGATGTTACGATATCCCGAGATAGTGGGTGAAGTTAATATGCGATTTCTTTTGTACAACATACGTTACGCAGCAGGGATTGGGAGGCATTTCCACCTTCCGGTGCCATACAGCGGCTATTTTAAACACACCAACGGGAATTTGAAAAAGATAGTGAATTTCATAAAATTGGTGAACCCTGATATTACCGGATTGATCGAGGTTGACAGCGGGTCTTTTCGCTCCGAAAAAAACAACCAGGCTGAAGCCGTCGCCTGGGAATTGCAACACGATCACGTCTACAAGTCAAAATATTCCGCCTCTTCCATGGCCCGGAAAGTCCCGCTGCTGAATAAACAGGGCAATGCGATTTTAACCAACCAGGAGATTGTATCCCAAAAGTTTCATTATTTTCGCGAGGGTGTCAAGCGTCTCGTGATTGAGCTGGAACTGGCGGATTTATCGGTTTTTCTGGTACATCTGTCTCTTAAATTCCGCCATCGCCAGTACCAGTTGCAGGATCTTTATACCATGACAAATAGCGTAAAAAAGCCGGTTATTGTGGCCGGGGACTTTAACGCTTTTAAGGGCGATCGGGAACTGGAATTATTTTTGGCTGCTACAGGGTTAAAAAATGCCAACAGTAACGGACAACCTTCCCATCCGAGCCGGGCCCCGCGCCGCCAACTCGATTACATCTTCCACAGTCCGCAAATACAAATCACCGATTTCCAGATCCCTCAGATCAAATTATCCGATCATACACCCCTGGTTTGCGAATTTGAAATCGGCTCTAAAAAAAGTCCTGACCCGGATCCCGCCGGCCGGCGGAAGAACAAAACAAGGTTTAGTTAAGATCTGCAATGTAATAAATTTCAAAATGAAAAATGAAATGGGGTCAGGCATATCACAGGATTTCTGGTTAGCTGATATCCTGAGGGCGTGGAGAGATATCTGTAACGATCAGCTTCTTTGATGGGTTGTTTTTACCATCATGAATTTTAGAAGATTAAGGGTGCCCCACTCTCAAGGCCGATTTTCCTTGCCTCACAAGGGGGATTTTTCTATAATCCTTCCCCGGAAAAGCGAGTTCTTATCAACTCAACAACTAAGGGAGCAATGTATGAAAGATAGTGCACAGGTTGTCATCATCGGGGGCGGCATTATCGGATGCAGTACGGCCTACCATTTGACCAACATGGGATGGAACGATGTGGTCATCTTTGAGAAGGGCCAGTTGACCAGCGGCTCAACCTGGCATGCAGCCGGCCTTGTGGGACAACTACGTTCCGAACGGAATATTACCCGGATGCTGCAATACAGCGTAAGCCTTTATGAACAATTGGAAGAGGAGACCGGCTTAACGACCGGATGGAAACCCTGCGGATGTCTTCACCTGGCCAGCACCAAAGAGCGAATGTACGAGTTGAAAAAGGGGGCGACCACGGCCCGGAGCTTCGGTCTGGAGATGCGGATGGTCACCCCGAAGGAGGCCCTGGACCTCTGCCCGATTCTATCCCTGGAAGGTCTTATTGGTGCGGCATTCATGCCCACTGACGGGCAGGCCGATCCTGCCGGAATTACCCAGGCCCTGGCCAGGGGGGCGAGAAACAGGGGAGCGAAGATTTACGAGCACACGCTGGTAACCGGTTTTGAATTCGACAGAAAACGCGTCTCCGCGGTGAAAACGGACAAGGGCGACATAAGATGCGAGATCGTGGTCAACTGCACGGGTATGTGGGGGTATCAGGTGGGAGAGATGCTGGGCGTCAACACGCCCATAGTACCTTTCCAGCACCAGTTTATTGTGACGGAGCCAATCGATGGCGTTCCGCGCAATTTACCCACAATACGGGATAAGGACAATCTGATTTATTACAAGGAAGAGGTCGGTGGTCTTGTGATGGGCGGGTACGAAAGAAACGGTATTCCGTTGTCCATAGACGGTGTCCCCAACGATTTCATGGCACGGCTTCTGAAACATGATTTCGACCATTTTGAATCTCTTTCGATCCCGGCCATGAAGCGGACACCCTGCCTGCAGGAAGCGGGTATCGCACGCCTCGTCAACGGGCCGGAGGCCTTTACACCGGACGGGGACGCCATTATG
>JAKLQB010000827.1 GCA_022013615.1 Desulfobacterales bacterium
AAAGTGTTTGGTGGAAAACCCCCTGAAAAAAAGGCTATAACTGAGGAGGAGATCAAAACGATGCTGAAAATAGGTGAAGAGGAAAGAGGAGAGAGGAAAGAGGAAAGAGAAGAGAGGAAAGAGGAGAGAGGAAAGAGGAGAGAGGAAAGAGGAGAGAGGAAAGAGGAGATAGGAGATAGGATAGAGGAGATAGGAAAGTGGATAGAGGAAAGAGAAGAATCGATGGCGGAGATCGCCCCGGTTGAACATCCTGGAAGGGGACCCGGTTCAACTGGGCAGGGAAGTCGGGAGTCAGGGGTCGGAGGAGAGAGGAAATAGGAAAGAGGAGAGAGGAAAGAGGAGAGATGACAGATGTCGGAGGTCGCAGGAGAGAGAAATCAGGAAATAGGAAAGAGGAAAGAGGAGAGAGGTCGGAGGTCGCAGGAGAGAGAAATCAGGAAATAGGAAAGAGGAAAGAGGAGAGAGGTCGGAGGAGAGAGGACGGGGGTCGCAGGAGAGAGAAATCAGGGAATAGGAAAGAGGAGACAGTAGAGGGGAAATAGGGACAGATGACAGACGACAGAGGACATAGGATACAGGAAATAGGAAAGAGGAAAGAGGAAAGAGGAGAGAGGACGGGGATCAGGGGGCGGAGATCAGAGATCAGAGGTCAGAAGGGGTTAGGGCCTTTTCTGCCAAAAGTCGGACATTTTGGTAGAGAAAATTGTCTAAGACTATGTTTATACGCGGCTTTTGAGACGGCACGGTTCTTTCCTCCTAATAAAATTAAGCCTAAGTGTAACAGTAGTGACACACCATGTCAAATTAAGAAGCGTGAAATAGGGAGCGTAATTACCTCCTACGGGCCACGTCCCGGGCTTTTTACGGGGAGCTACAGGGCGGGCTTTGAACCCTGGTCGCCTACGTCGCCGCCAAAGGCGGGTAAACCCATGAATGGTTACAAATAATGTCTGCCCATCTATACCTCACGTACTTTGTGCTTGGTACGATACCTCTTTTATTTGCTGCGGTGCAGCCGTGGGTTTGGTCATTTTACACTGCTGCTATAGTTGCAGGGTTTGTTTTTCACTTATGGCAAAAAACAAACGGCCGGGTACGGGTGCCGGGCATGATTTTCTTATTTACCGTTGGTTTGTTTTTCGTTGTCACCCTCTGCCAGTGTTTTCCACTTCCCCCCAGAATCTTGTCTGTATTGAGTGCCTTTCGTTACCAGGTTATGGCACAATCAAATGCTATAATCGAAAGCCCGCTATCATGGCAGCCTCTTAGTTATTCGCCCCTGGCTTCCCTTGCCTGGTGGACATTCTTGCTGAGCCTCTTGTTTTTTTTCCTTGTACTACGTGAATGCTTAACATCTCGCAGGAATCTGAGGTTTACCCTCTGGGTAATACTGGGAGTGGCAACCCTGGAATCCTTATACGGTCTCATCCAGGCGTTAGTCCCCAGAGTGGGGGTTCTCTGGGTTGATTGGGTCTATATGGATGGTTCCCGCGGCACGTTCATTAACCGCAACCATTTCGCCGGATTCATGGAGATGGTGTGGCCTCTGGCATTAGGCTACACCCTGGCACTTGGAGACTGGAAGAGGAAAGGCAACCATTATGGAAACAACTGGAAAAAGAAATTAAAAGCTAAACTCTCTTCTGATCGGATCCATCACCAACTCATACTTTCATTGGGAACCGTAATCATGCTTCTTGCCCTGGTTTTTTCCAGATCCCGGGCAGGGATTGTGGGAGCCTTTGCGGGCTTTCTGGCTTTTGTTGTGTTGTCTGGTTCCGGGAATAGAAGGATGCCGCCTGGTTTCTGGCTTATGTCCGGCGCGATTATCGGCCTGGTTGTTATCTATGGTCTGAAAATAGGGTTCGCGCCAATTATCGAAAGGTTTCTGGCGCTCAGTGACAATGTTTCACGACTTGACTACTGGCAAGATAGCCTGGCAATCATTAAAGATCACCCTCCTGGTATCGGCCTGGGGAATTTCAAGCAGGTGTTTCCCGTATACAAAGTATCAGTTGTTTCCGATACAATTACGGCTCATACGCACAATGACTACCTGCAACTATTAGTTGAAGCCGGATGGCCGGGCTTTCTGGCTCTAATGAGCGGTTTCTTTATTTTTTTGGGGAAAAGTTTTTTCAAAGTGAAGCGCTTAAGTCCTCATGATGACCCTTTGGCTTTCTTTATAGGAATTGGTGCATTAAGCGGCCTGGTCTCCATGGTGTTCCACAGTTTTTTTGATTTTAATCTGCAAATGCCTGCTAATTGCATCTATTTCGTTACGCTTATTGCGCTTGTTTACGTATGTGTATGGGAAAGGGAACGAGGAAGAGGTTGAGAGGTTTCCCGCTTCCGCTTCGCTTCAGACGGGATCTTCGACAGGAGTTTAAGATAGTTGATTGATCTGCATAGCCACCTGTTGCCCGGGATTGACGATGGGCCCAAAAGCTTACAGGAAAGCCTGAAAATGGCCCGGATATACGAAAAGGCCGGGTATCGCCAGGTGGTCGCCACGCCCCACTGGATCCCGGGAACATCCTGGATGCCCACGCCCGGAGAAATCAGGGTTCGAGTAGCCGCATTGAATCAACGCATCAAAGACGAAGAGATTAACCTGAGTGTACTGCCAGGTATGGAAATCGCCCTGGACCCGAAAATTCCGCCACTCCTCGATGAAGGGAAACTTCAACCGCTGGGGGAAAAATCTTATGTGCTGATCGAAACCCCTTATCAAATGCTTCCCCTGGGCTGGGAACAGGTTTTTTTCGCCATAGCATCAAGGGGGTATGCCGTTCTTTTGGCCCATCCCGAGCGATGCACCCAGCTTGCAGGCAAACCCATGCTTTTCGATGCGTTTATTGAGAAGGGAATATACCTCCAGATCAACTGGGATAGTTTTCTTGGATATCAAGGCCGGGAGACCGCTAAGCTGGCCCGCTATCTGGCGGCCAAAGGATACATTCACTGCCTGGCAACCGACAGTCACGATGTGGATCACCGGCATGCCGGCAATGTACAGCGTGCTGCCCGTGAGGTGGAAAATCTGGTGGGTCCCCACAACCTGCAGCTTCTGGCCATGGAAAACCCGGCAAGAGTTCTGGCCGGCGAGCCCCTGGCCCCCATGTCCCAACAAAACTCACAGGACACACCAAAAAGTAAGCGGCGATGGTTCTTTGGACAAAGATGAAGGCAGGTTCAGAGGTTCAGAGGTTCAGGGTTCAACGTTCAACGTTCAGCGCCGCCTCTGACCGCCGAAGCGGCCAGTTTGATCGAAAAAGAGACTCCAGCGTTGCGGAGTCAGATACGAGGGTTCAACGTTAAGGGTTCACAGGTTTAGAGTTCAACGAGGGGTTGTAGGTTTACCGCAAATCTGAGCCGTTGATTCGTGTAATCTGAAGGAAGAACGCATGAGAATAGAACGATTTGAGGATATTGAGGCATGGCAGTTGGCCCGGGAGCTAACTCGCAAGGTCTATGGCCTGACAAAGAAGGCCAAGTTTGCTCGTGACTTCGGCGTGAAGAGACAAATTCAGGACGCAGCAGGTTCATCCATGCATAATATTGCGGAAGGATTCGATTCGGAGACAAACCCTGAGTTTGTTCGTTTTCTTCGATATTCAAAACGGTCTTGCAGCGAAGTGCAGAGTGAGCTTTACGTGGCATTGGATCAACAATACATAACGAATCTTGAGTTTCAGGACGTGTATGATCATGCGGGGCGTACCCGAGCTACCATTCGAGGTTTCATCAAGTACTTGATGGCCTACGAGCAAGGTCAACACAAGAAAGATAACCCTCAACCTCTGAACCTTTGAACCTTTGAATCTCT
The DNA here is from genome assembly GCA_022013615.1 of Desulfobacterales bacterium. Next base: position 3,830 of record JAKLQB010000827.1, read on the forward strand.
CTTATGAACCTCTGAACCTTTGAACGCTGAACGCTGAACCTATTAACGGTTACATGAAAAGTAAGATAGTAAAATCCTTGATTACCGTGGCCCTGATCATCCTGACCGGATGGTTGCTGCGTTATTCCTGGCTGCAACGGCATATCTTTTATCAAGACTACGCCTATACTGTGGATGAAGCCAAACGGCTGCAATACTTTCCGGAAGCCCAGTACGCCCACGGCCTGCGGGCATGGTTCAGGCACGATGCGGATGGGGCGGCCGGTTTTTTCCGGAAAACGGTTTCTCAGGATGTTTTCTTAATGGACGCCTGGCTTAAGCTG
>JAKLQB010000828.1 GCA_022013615.1 Desulfobacterales bacterium
AATGAGACCAGGCCCTCAATGCCTGATGGTTCCGGGCGATCTCTCCGCTTCCGTTTGGGGGAAAAATCGGGAATTAAACTTGCGATTGTTTTAGGGCAAAATCGCCCTTTTTAGTGAGATCTGAGGTTATCCCACTGAGTTGATAGTCAGTTCCTGATGCTTGAGGTGTCCATGTCACTCCATCTGGTGAAGTTGTTATTGTGCCATTGTACCCCACTGCAACAAAAGTATCATTGCCATAGGTAACCCCATTAAGGTTTTGATTAGTACCTGAGCTTCTAAGTGTCCATGTCACAGTATCTGGTGAGGTAAGTATCGTTCCATTACCTCCCACTTTAACAAAAGTATTATTGCCATAGGTGATGGCGAAAAAGTTTGTAAAAGCTCCTGCTGCTTGAGGTGTCCATGTCACTCCATCTGGTGAGGTAAGAGTATTACCTTCTCCTACTGCAACAAAGATATTATTGCCATAAGTAATTCCATAAAGGTTATTAGGATAGCCTGAAATTTGAGAAGTCCATGTCACTCCATCTGGTGAAGTTATTATTGTGCTATCGTGTCCCACTGCAACAAAAGTATCATTGCCATAGGTGATGGCTCTGAGGTCTTCAGAAGTTCCTGAAATTTGAGAAGTCCATGTCACTCCATCTGGTGAAGTTATTATTGCCCCATTATCTCCCACTGCAACAAAAGTATCATTGCCATAGGTGGTTGAGGTGAGGTATTCAGAAGTTCCTGAAATTCGCAGTGTCCATATGCCAAGAGGATCTGCAAACACTACCTGGGGAAAATATATAGTCAGCCCTATTAATAAAACACAAAGAGCAAACGCCACAGTAATTATGAAAGATACTGTCTTTTTCATATCGTGCCTCCCGACATTTAGAATTTGGATCGGATATTGAAATCCCTAACAGAACACCAACGTTCTGTCAGGAGCAGGGCTTGCAGCATTTGAGATGGTTTTCCAAAGGATGCCCTCCAGAATAGAAGACAAATGATTGAAAGTAGACTTAATCAAACAACACACTTAAAATAGTCTGGATGTTAAGAAAAATGGCATTAAAAAAGTAGCTGCAAATAACTCACCTGATCCTTATGATCTCTAACATTATTTGGCCAGAAGTCTTGTCTCTGAGAAGAGAGTGATGGTAGGGTTGAAGCCACACTCTTCGTTTTTGGTTCAGCGTCTTGTTGCGGGGTGTCTATGTAAGTACGGCCAGTGTTGGTCTTCGTAATCGAGATACGGTTTGCGCATGCTGTCCCCTCCACTCTCTTTTTGCCTTCCCTGATTAAAGATACTCGGTGTGCTTCCTTTGTATTTCTGGGCGTTCTGTTCACTAACCCAGGTATTATATTCTTCGACCTCTCGCTTGTTTTTCGCATATTCTTTTAGTCTTTTTTCATAATCTCTTGTTGCTGATTCGTATTCCTTCAGCATCCGGCCATTATGTTTTATCGCTCGGGTATTGTATTGTTGAATTCCCTGCCGCCTTTTACCAGGTTTGTTTTTTGATCTTGTACTTTTTGGGCTTATTCGGATGCCCTTCGAGCTTGACTTAGAGTAAGAAGAAGTTTTTTTAGTCGCCTCCGGTTGAGGTTCTTGACGCCTTATCAGTCCTGTCGATTTCCCACTGGAAGGTAATTCTTGCACCATGTGAGCTTCGTAATTTTTTTCCTGTTCCTCGGCCTCTTTATCTATTTCCGTAGCTTTCCTTTCTATTTTATATTCTTCTTTGTCTGGTGGCAAGGTCGGTTCCACATATTCAGGATTTCTTCTTACCTCCACATCGTAATTCTTAATAACCGATTTATCACTAATATAATCAGTAAAGTGCACGACCCCATTCTCATCAACCCATTTGTATAGTTGTCCAGAAAGTGATGTTCCGGCGTGTGTGAAAAAACCAAAAAGTGTGATTATGAGAGCTGTCAGTACTACCCTGTTCATAAATATCT
>JAKLQB010000080.1 GCA_022013615.1 Desulfobacterales bacterium
AACGGATAATCCTGAAATTGGGCGGGTACTGAAAACGGCTTACCCCGGCCAGATCCGCTGCACCGTAGCTGCACCAGTTGCACAAAAATGTCGTGATTTTAGGTTCCCAGTCGGTCATTGGTTCTCCTCACCCGGATAAACCGGAAAATTCGAAGCACGAAGCACGAAATTCGAAACAAATCCTAAATCCGAATGTTCAAATACCCTAAACATTATTGGCTTTTTTGTAATATAGAGCCGAAAATATTCATCAATTCAGTAGCCCCTTTTATTAAGCCCTTTCGATCAGATTCTTGCTCTCGTTCATTATGTGTATCTATCAACCTTAACCAATATGTGCTTTCCTTAGCCTCTTTGCGACAGATTTTGATCCTCATGATGAAGTCTTTCTTACTGAGTGATTCGTTGGCCTCAATGTAGTTCGCGCCGACAGAACCTGATGCCCTAACTAATTGTTTGCCATCTTCAATATTCGACAGAGTCTTAGGCAGTTTCTTTACCAGAGCTCTGACTTTCTTTGCAAACGCTAAGGTGCGATCTTCCAAATCATATGTTTTGGAATTTTGATTTTTTGTCATTCGAATTTGTTTCGCATTTCGATATTCGCATTTCGGATTTTGTCGCCCCTTGTAAGCGGATTCAGTATAGATAATCTCCTAACATTTCATCTTTCAAATAATAGAAGCAGAAATTCTGAGGCGGCGCACTATATCTGATCTATCATAGCCATGATCTGGTCTGTGCCGAAGCCCTTAAGGTTAATGGCCCCAGACCTGCATGAGGCAACGCACAGGCCACAGCCTTTGCACAGAACCGGGTTAATCCCAGCCCTGCCTGCAAATGGGCCTTCTTCAACAAAAGATGGGGCCGAGTATGGGCAGATCTCAATGCACACCCCGCAACTACTGCAAAATACAGGGCTCACTTCCGCTATTGTGCCGCTTACATGGATTGTTTCTTTGGCCAGAAGGGTCACAGCCCTTGTCGCTGCAGCCTGGGCCTGGGCTATTGATTCATCAACGGGCTTTGGCGCATGAGCCAGCCCGCATATAAAAACCCCGTCAGTAGCACAATCAACGGGCCGGAGTTTTACGTGTGCCTCCACAAAAAAACCATCATCATTCAGCGTTATCTTGAACATTTGCGCCAGGGGGTTTTCCTTTTGTGGTACCATTGCCGTGGCCAGGACAAGAAGGTCGGGGCGTATCTCCATCTTTCGCCTTATAGTGGTATCTGTGAATCTAATCCGGATATCTTCTTTGTCCCGATCGACGGTCAACTCCTTATCAAAATCGTATCGCATAAACTGGATGCCCTTTTCCCGGGCATCCCGGTACAGATCTTCGCGCAATCCATAGGTACGCATATCCCTGTAGAGAATAAAAATATCCATTTCCGGGTTAAGTTCTTTGAGTTTCAGGGCGTTTTGTACAGAGTGAGTGCAGCATGTCTTTGAACAATAGGGGCGTTCAGGTATGCGTGAACCAACACATTGGATAAAGACAGCAGATTTCATCTGTTGAATCGATGAATCGTTTTCTATGAACTTTTGATCCAGTTCCAGACCGGTCAGGACTCGTGTGTCCTTGCCGTACAAATACTCATCAGGTTTGAACTCGGAGGCCCCTGATGCAATGATGGTTACACCATGCTTCAGGGTCTCTTCTTCTCCATGCATTTGAACAGTTGTCTCGAAATTGCCAACAAAGCCATCGACTTTCTTTATTTCTGTTTTCAAGAGGACACGGATCTTATCGTCAGATTGCACATCATCAATCATTTTGGTCAAGTTTTGCTGGATATCCTCACCTCGCCAGGTTTCATAAAGCAATCGGGCCTGACCGCCAAGGTCTTCATTCCTTTCGATGAGAAAGGTGTGGTAACCTTGTGCAGATAGTGTCCTTGCCGCCGCCATCCCCGCAATGCCACCCCCTATGACAAGGGCTGACTGGTTAATCTCCAGTACTGGTTCTGACAGGGGGTCCAGCAGGCCTACCTTGGCGACAGCCATCCTGACTAAGTCTTTGGACTTTTCAGTGGCCTTCTCAGGATCTCCAGCGTGCACCCATGAACACTGATTGCGAATATTGGCCATCTCGAACAGGTATTTATTGATACCCGCATTGGCCACTGTTTCCTGAAAAAGCGGTTCATGGGTTTTGGGGGTACAGGCTGCCACAACCATGCGGTTAAGACGATTTTCTTTGATAACCTGTGCCATTTTTTCCTGGGTGTCCTGAGAACAGCTAAACATATTCTCCTCGACAAAGACAACGCCCGGCAATTTTCGAGCAAACTCAACAACGGATGGCACATCCACAATTCCGGCAATATTTGTCCCACACCTGCAGACAAACACACCTATCCGGACAGGCTCACCATATATATTAATTTCTTCCGGGACTTCCTTTGTCTTGGTCAGGGTCCAGCGGGATTTGCTCAGACTGCTGCCTGCCACGCCTGCAGCTGCGCTTGACTCGATGACAGATGAAGGGATATCTTTTGGGGCCTCAAAGGCGCCGCAGACGAAGATCCCGGGGCGAGAAGTCTTCACAGGTTCGAAACTCGTAGTGGATGCAAATTCGTATTGGTCAAGCTCAATGCCCAGTCTGTGGGCCAGATCAATGGCTTCTTTGCTCACGCCCAGGCCGACGGACAGCACCACCATGTCGAATTCTTCTTCAACCCTTTTTCCGGTTTCATTAATGTAACGGATGATTTGCTTTCCATTATCCCCAACCGGTATTATATTAGTTATTTTTGACTTGATAAACCGGATGCCTGATTCATCCTTGCCCCTATTGAAATACCTTTCGAAATCCTTACCATGGGTACGAATATCCATGTAAAAGATCGCAGTATCTAAGGGTTCCTTACTATGTTCTTTTGCCAGCATGGCTTCTTTGATAGCCTGCGTGCAACAAATAGACGAACAATAGTTCCTGGCCCCTATATGCGCATCCCTGGAGCCGATGCACTGGAGCCAGGCGATTTTTTCCGGCTCTTTTTCATCGGATGGCCTGACCAGATGCCCGGCATAAGGACCCGATGAGGAAAGAATTCTTTCAAACTCGAGGCTGGTCAAGATATTTTGGGATTTCCCGTATCCATAAACATCATGGGTTCCCGGATCGTATACTTCGCCGCCACTGGCGAGAATGACGGCGCCCACATTAAGGGTGAAATCTTTTTGCTGGTCATCAAAGTTTATGGCGTCGGCGGGACAATATTTTTCACAGGCCTTGCACTTGCCTTTCTTAAAGTAAATGCATTGTTCCGGGTCAAGGGCGTATTTAAGCGGGACGGCCTGGGCATACTTGATATAGGCCGCCTTGCGCTTGTTGAGCCCTGCATCATATTCATTGACCACCTTTTTCGGGCACTTTTCTGCACACATTCCACAGGCAATACATTTGTCCATATCCACATACCGTGGATACTGGGTAATCTGGACGGCAAAATTCCCCTCTTCCCCGGATATGTCTTTCACCTCTGAAAGGGTGAGAAGCTCTATGTTGATGTGCCGGCCGACCTCGACCAGTTTGGGTGAGATAATTCACATGGCACAATCGTTGGTGGGAAATGTCTTGTCCAACTGGGACATAATCCCGCCAATGGAGGTGGACCTTTCAACAAGATATACGTAGTAACCGGAATCGGCTACGTCTAACGCAGCTTGCATTCCGGCAATACCGCCACCTATGACCATTACTGCACCGATCTTTTCCTGGGTCATTTCTTCTCCTGTGAAAAAAAGGCTTCTATACCGCTTATGTCTATTTTGTTCATTTTTATCCCCAGAGTGTCTCCATCAATGCCCATTGCAAGTCCAAGGAGCTGTGGATATAGAATACTGGGAAGTCGGTGGTTCGTGCCGCGAAGTGAAGTCATCATTTCCTGCACAATGTCAAACTGCACCTGACACCACGGGCAGCCGACACAAAGATAGTCTGCTCCGGACTCTTTTCCGTTTGCCAGTTTCCTCTCAGTCAAATCCATGGAAAGCTCATCATTGATGCCCAAAAGAGGAGCGCCACAGCATTCAAGCTTTAGTGGCCAGTTTATGCTTCTGGCACCGGTAGTCTCCACCAGTTGGTCAAACAAGACAGGTGCCACGGCATTGTCAAACTGCATAACATCACTGGGTCGTAATGCGTGGCATCCATAGTGGGTTGCAACTTTGAGGTCTTTGAATGGCCTTATTATCTTTTCTTTTAATGCCGTAGGTCCTATTTCTTTGTGAAGTACGGACAAAAAATGTGTTACATCAATATTTCCCTTATACTCAAGACCTTCTTGTTCCAGAAAGGTATTGATTTCATCCCGAAGCGAGGAGTCTTGTTTCATAAGGTGGTTTACCTTCTTAAGGCTGCCAAAGCAGCACTTGCAGAGTGTCATTACATCCAGACCCTGTTTTTCTGCCAGGGCCAGATTTCTTGCTGAAAAGAGAACGGATGTCTTAAAGTCCGAGTTTTTCATGGGATAGCCGCAACAATTAAATTCACGGATATCCACCACGTCTACGCCGAGCCTTCCTAACACTGCCCTTGCCGAAAGTTCATATTGCTGGACACGGCGAGGGATTGTACATCCAAGAAATAGTGCGAATTTCATCTTTTTTTTCCTGTAAAGAAAGTGACTTAAGTAATCTAAATGGTCTTTTCCGAAACTTTAGCTCACTTTAGTCACTTTAGTTCACTAAGATCAAATAACTTCCAAAATAAATACAAACAAACCGCCCTTGCTGATAGTGATAATTTGATTTATGTCACAAAGCGTAAGCCTCTTTTATTGCCAGGTTTTTCAGCTCGTAGAGTATATCAGTCACCTTCACACCCTGGGGGCAATGTTCCTGGCATTGATAGCAGGTGACGCAATCCCACAGCATGTTTGAACCAAGGGCCAGATCACTCAACCCCAGGCCGAGAGAACGCATGATTTGATGCGGAAGAAGACCAAGGACCTCTTGAGGGTTTTCGTAATTTTCAACCACAGGGCACACCGTGCTGCAATTCTCGCACGAATAACAGTAGGTAAATGTGGTAGCCTGCGGAGATATCTCTGCCTTATTCTTAAACTCTTTGTTTATGGGTGTTAAGGGTATGATCTTTTCAGGTCTGTTTATTAACTCACATTTTGCTGCAATAGCCTTTTTTGACCCATCCAAAGGTTTCGAATAATCCTTGGAATCCAGATACTGTCGATCTATTCCACGATAAAAAGAAAGCTGGGATAGTACCAGGGGCACGGGCCTCTTTTTCTGGATCATTTCCTCTTTTACATTGACCCATAAATCCCTGAGATTAATTCCAACAGGACAGACAACGGTGCAGCGATCACAATTGGTGCACAGATAGGCCCCTTCCTGAATCGTCCTCAGGGCTTCCTCGTCCAGGTCCTTGTCTGAAACATATTCCTTAAGGAAAACCATTTTTTCTGAAGGAAGGATCGTCATATTGCCTGTTTTATAAAATGCCACCGCCACTGAACATCTTCTGCTGCATGTTCCGCAATGGGTGCAGGCGTCAAGTTCCATGACCTGTCTCGTGGCGATATTGGCAGGCTCTGATTTTTCTTTTTCCATGACCGCGTTGGCCAGAAGGCTCACCGGGCTTGCGAAGATGTGAAACATCTTGCTGAAGGGAAGATAGGCCATGCCAACAAAGCATGCCAGGAAATGGAGATACCAGAGCACGGTAGGCATTTTGGCCCGATCCAATCCCAGTGCAATGGGTTTTGTAATTTTGGCCACCGCATAACCGGTAAAGGCCGAGCCTGGTCTGGAATGACAGGCGGCGCAGCTCATGTCATGAAATTCTGCGCCTTCGGCCAGGATTTCTTCTTTGAACGGTCCTTTCACAGTGGGGGAAACTATGTCAAAGTTCTGTACCCAAAAGGACTCCAGGGTTCGAAGCTTCTCTTCATCATCCGTATCAGCGTACTCTTCAACCATCTCCTGGTATCTTGTATGTGAGGTTATCTTTGTCGCCTCAAGAAAAATACCGGAGAGCATGATGATGGCAAGTATAAAAATGGCATAGCTATCCATTGGATTGGTCTTGAGACGCGGTACTTTCATAACGATTCGCCGGTAAATAGCAATCCCAATTCCTACGATTACCATAAACCCGAATAAATCCCTCAAGAACATAAAGGGATTGAGTGTGGAGGCATAGTCTGGGAACAGGGCTTCGGTGATGATGCCATCTAATGCGTGCATCAGAAGGAGCAGCATAAAGCCGCCATAGATGAGCATGTGCATCAGCCAGCGGAGAAAATCCTCTCTCAATATCCTTATCTGAAGAATAACATCAACAAAAAAGACCTTTAAAAGAGTAAATATTTTTCCACTGAATACAGTCCCCAGGATGCCTTTGACGGCCGCAGATACCCTTTTGGACGTCGTAATGTCTCTGTGATTAATGCCAATACTGAGCCGGAACCAGTTGGAAATTTTGTAAATCATACCGATTCCAAAAATTGCAAGAGACACATACAGTGCTATGTCATAAAACATGGGCTCGTTCCTCTAATAAGATATATGCCTATCTACTTAGCTCCTAAAATCTTGTTATCAGTGGTCCTGAATTTCAAACCTTCGTGGTACTACCACACTGGATCATTTTGTTCTTTACAACGTTAGTTC
>JAKLQB010000829.1 GCA_022013615.1 Desulfobacterales bacterium
AACATTGATACCTACCGCCCCTAATTGCCGCTTGATCACCTCGCCGTCACGGTCCGTAACGGATTCACCGGCCACGGTAATGTTTGAGGATAGAATCTCGACTTTCAATGGCCTGCCGTCCTTGGCGTAAAATCCGCCCGAACCCTTTGCATACCCCAGGGATTCCAATATCTGCCTCGCCTTGGCGGGATCAGGGGCATAGGTGGGGGTGCTGGGGTTGTAGAACTCGTGATCCGGGGAGAGCAGACCGAAAGATGCTGGAGAGCCAAATCCCCGGTGAGCCTTTTCAATAATCTCCTGCTGGTTGATCGCGTGGGCCAAAGCCTGGCGGAAGCGCTTGTCATTAAAGGGATTTTTCTTGTGGTTGATCATAAGCTTCTTGTTCCAGCCTCGGGCATTTGTTAGGATGACCATTCCCTTTTTCTCCAAGGGTTCGGCCATGTCAGGCTCGATGTTTGCCAGGTCCGCCTTGCCGGTAGACAGGGTAATGAGGGGTTTTCCTGCCTTGACGTAGCTAAGGCGATCCGCCTTTGGCCGGCCCTGGTAATAGTCATCAAATGCTTCGTAGAGGTAGTTTCCCTTGGCCTTGTTGAAATCTTTGAATTTATAAGGGCCGCAACCAATAAATGCCCTGGGATCGCTATATTTTTTCGGATCAGTAACATTCTCCCAGATGTGCCTGGGGAGAATGGGCATGACGCCGCCCACATAGGCCATAAAGGGGGAGTAGGGCTTAGCCAGCTTGATTACCACCCTGTTAGGACCCTGAGCCTCAGCCCCAGCAACGTCCCCCAAGGGTACCCATTGGTAGGGATGCTTCTTATAGTAGTTCACAGTGAACACCACATCTTCGGCACTGAAAGGTTGCCCGTCGTGCCATTTGACCCCTTCCTGAAGCTCGAAGGTAAAGGCCAGGGACTTGGGATCGTAGGTCCATTTCTTGGCCAAAGCCGGGATATAGCCTTTGTCATCTTTCCAGACAAGGGTGTCAAAGACCCAGCTCATGCGGACATAGCCAGGGCCCCGGGGATAATGGCGATAGGGATTTGGATATCCCCAGTCACCCTTGCTGTCTGCGATGCGCACCTCCTTAACCCCGGCCTGAGCCAATTGGGCAATAGAAGCCACAAGGCCAATCACAAGGAATAAGATCAACCTGCATACAAATAGTGTCATTCGTTTTTTCATGCTCTCCTCCTTTAAGATAAAAAACACCGTATCTCTGGCTTTTCAAACCAGGGAGAGCCTTCGTGGCTTTTTGAAATGATTTATTGGAAGGTTATTGTTCGGTCTTCTGGCCTGGAAGAGCCTTCGTGGCTTCAGGTTAGGTAAATGCGGAGATGGTTGCGCTACATTCCAGCAGGCTTCATGCCTTTTTGTTATGGATCCTTAATTGTTTGCTCCTTCTTTGTCAAGTGTTTTAAGTACCAGACAAGGACTAAGTGTAACTGGTACATTGCCAAGTTATAGATGTTGGGGCCATGCGGGTCTCTTTTTTAAAGGCCGCAACATAAATTATTCCACCTCTCGCCCAACGCCCCCGTGACTCTAAAATACTACCTCAGCACAGGCGGAAAAGATGGCCGTTTATGGAACTGATCTCTTATGGGGCTGTCCTCAGATGAATTTTAAGGCTAACCCGCCGTTCAATGAAATGAGGCAAGGCTTTGCGACCTTTAAAAAAGAGACCCGCATGGCCCCCCAGGAAATGAGATTATACCCGAACTTTTTGAGATGTTACGACTAAGTTATCTAATACACTAATCACACAGAAAAAGGCAGAGCCGGGGAGGACTCTGCCTTAGAAAAAAGTTTAGGAGGAAAAAGTTAGAGTTAGGCTGTTTGTTAACTATCCAACTGGGCCATTTAAAGAATAGCTTCCCATGATGCCGTTTTTTTCCCGATGCAATTCTTTTCCGGTCCCATTCCCATGAGGAGATCAGATCCACCCGGGAAAAGATGCACGCACACCCGAGAAGCTATTTACAATGCCACCTCAGACCCCCTTTTTTTAAGTGTTAACCTTTGGACGGCTTTGACCATCACCTGGTTATTATTTAGGTGTTGAAGTTGGGCGGCATTAAATATCGTTACCTTCATTGTCTTTCACTGTTAGCAATGGAACAGAACTGCTGACCTTACTCAATTCCGTTTTCCCTGTTCACCCCTTCACCAACAAACGCTTGAAAATTAAAAATTCATATATGCGGCACAGGGAAATAGCCAACTCTTTTGACACCCCGAGATCCCTCATACGACAGTAAATGTGAATTGGATTCATATAGTGTTGAAAAGCTGATGCCATAATCTACTCCTAATTCTGCGCTGATGCTATCGAAAGGGCAAAATGCCGAATAGACATTTATTTTCTAATAAGCTTCTTTCTTCCGATAGCAGAAAGACCTACCAGACCGGAGCCAAGTAAAAGCATGGCGGCTGGTCCAGGGACCCCCATCATAACCCCTTCTATGTCTATAAAACTGGCAAGTGCATTTCCTGCTATGAGCACCAATCCGCAAATCAATAAAAAAAGTATTACACCAATTTTTTTCATCCTTATCGTTTCCTTTCCTTACTGGACTGAACTGCTTGACTCTGTTTATGATCTACTTTTCAAGTTTGAAGTTAAAACTTGATTATTGTCATGAGCAAGTGATGTGCCAGACGGAAAGGAATTGAACAAAAATGAGGGGAATTTTATTTATGCTGAATTATCAAATAGTTATATCGTTGATGAGACCTTGACTTTGTTAGTAATAAACCATTCTGTCAAAGGGTATAAGAAGGGTCAGTAATTTGTTGCCAACTAATAGTGTAATCTTCTACCACTATATTGAAAAAGAATCCCCACCCAAGTAACCTTATCTACGCTTACTATTGGCTTGACTCTTTTTAAGATCAAAATTAGTTTTAAAAATCACATGTAAAGAATAGGCTTGAGACCTTTTCGTCTCCGAATGGCTTCCAGAAGGCCTACCGCTCCTGTCATCATATTATCCCCAAGAGGTGCTCCCATTACGATTGTCAACCGGGAATTCTTTACCAGGCTGCGCTTCGGACCGGTGGCCACAATTACATCTACATTTTGAAACCCAAAGGCCTGGCGCATATAAACGCCATGTCCTCCTTCTTCCAATATCTGTTTATGTTCCAATTTTCCATCAGCCAGTTCTACCAATAGAGACTCCAACCGTTCAAGGGTAATATCATGCGTATGGTATTCAAAAAAGCCTCCAATTTCACCTCCCTCAATGGCGGCACCCAGGGTATGGGAGGTCGCCACGTCGAGAATAAGCACCCTTTCTTTTGATCTTGCCTGCAAATCCATGGACGATCCTAATATAGCAGCCATTCCACTGTCCATAACATAGGCTTCATTAGCTGGGAATACCCTGGCACTATCTGCTATGGAAGTGAGGCGATTGAAAGTGCTTGGGATTTCACCATTTTTGTAGAGCAAGGTATGGGGAAAAGGGTTCTCATCCAGACTGGTCTGAAAAATATTGTGACGATAATCTAAGTGGGAGACACAAGCAGGTGCCACGCCATGATCCTGGGCACAAATTCCCATTACATCAAATTCAAAAGGGACACCAAATCCTTTAATAATGTGTTTTAACCGTTCCACGTCCAGGTCGCCAATGGCCAAATGGCTATACTTTGTATTCTTGCGCAAATCATCTGCTTCCAAATCTTCAATAATTTTTATGCCCCAGGACCGCACTTTGTCTAAATTGTGATGAATCGTAGCAGCCGAAGAAACAGACATTATGACTTCTGCCTCCTGCGCCCGCTGCTTTAATACTGCTGATATGGGGCCTCCGCCCATCTCACATCCGGTGATCAAGAGATCCCCTTCAAGGCCTGCCACCTTTTCTGCCATGTACATAACAGGAGATTTAACTACAGCCTTATAGTGCAGTCCTGAATCAATATCATAATAGAGGACATCCATGGTTCCAGCACCAATATCCAGCATTAAAAATTTGCTCATCGATCTTTCTCCTCACCCCAATAAAGAATCCAGGCCCATATGACGTGGATTTCTATTTTGAGCTAAACTGGACCATATCCACATCCCGCGTATCCGGAACCATAATGAAGACCATATCCGATTTTTCTGCAACCTCCCTGGCGCTATTGCATGCAACCGCCCCACTATCAGCCAGTTCCTCCACAGGCCCCGGACTGCGGCTAAAGACGTGAACCTTGTGTCCTGCCTTCACTAAATGACCTGCCATGGGTTTCCCCATAATCCCCAGTCCAATAAATCCGAGATCTGCCATATGCCTCCTCCTTAAATATTGTGTAACCGTTCATGGGTTCAAAGCCCGCCCTGGTGCGACTCGTGGCATGATTCCAAACCTGCGCTTGAGTAGGCTTAGACTGTACTTTTCGCATTTATAGTGCCGATGATCGGTCTGGGCCAGGGGTTCAAGGTTCGCCGAAAATCTGACTCCCGACCCAGCGGGTTTTCCGTGATTCCTGAATGGGAGGAAATTTCCCATGAGATTATAGAGAAAATCCGACGGGGGGTGACAATCACCAGAGGTCGTGGAGGATACACGGGCAGGGAGGTGCAGATCTTGTACGCGGTCGTTAACTTCAGGGAGCTTTCCCGGCTCAAGCAAGTGATACGCCGTGTTGATCCCGATGCGTTTGTTGTGGTTACAGATACTCTCGAAGTGATGGGGCATGGCATTGGCAACCAGCCCCACTGGTAAATGCAGGTGGGCAGTATGCCTTCGGGGCATGGTCCCGTCAACGGTTGTTGAAAGATGAACGTCGAACATCGAACATCGAACGTCCAACATCGAATGTTGAATGGAATAAAACGTGTATCACTAATTAAAAAACCTGAACTATTAGATGATGTTTTGCAGAAAACAGAGGAATTAATTAAAATTTTCGTTACGAGCATCAAAACGGCTGAAAAGAAAAAGAAATAGGTATTGTATGTTTTTTTTATTTCACGCCTTGGCGTGATTGGACGTTCGATGTTCGATGTTCGACGTTCATCTTTCAACAACCGTTGACGGGACCATGCCCCGAAGGCATACTG
>JAKLQB010000081.1 GCA_022013615.1 Desulfobacterales bacterium
ACATCGCCTATATCCTTGTGCGACACCTCAACATCTCTGTGATCTGCCCCCAGTCTGTTCACCAGTTCTTTCTGGTATTTTCCTTCATCAAACTCTGAATCCGTAAAACGGATTGAAAAGGTCCTGAGAGGTGCTTCAGTATAATTAGTGACAATGGAAGATATTATGGACGAATCAATTCCACCGGACAGATAGGCGCCCACGGGCACATCGCTTCTGGTAAAACGCAGTTTTGAGGCGTTTATCAGGTGATTGCGGAAACGACCAGCGTTTTCTTTTTCATTAAGTGGGGCTTCGCTACCCGCATGAGGAAAAGAAATGCTCCAATAGGGTTTGGTCTCAATGTGCCCATTTTCGAAAATGGCAAAGTGACCGGGTCTCAATTCTTCTATTCCCTCAAAGGCTGTTCTTGGGGCTACGGGGCTCCAGAAGGTAAAAATCTCAGCAAGACCGGCAGGATCAAGTCTTCGATCAACGTCTCTGTCTGCAAATAATGCTTTGATCTCTGAGCCAAATAAAAATTTATTGTGACAGACAGTATAGTAAAGAGGTCTTATACCGAAACGGTCACGGGAAAAAATAACCTTGCCTTTCCTCTGATCCCACAATGCCAGTGCCCATTGACCATTAAGGCGTTCAAAACATGATGTGCCCCATTCCTCGTAAGCATGTACGATGACCTCTGTATCGCTTTTTGTCTTAAATATATGTCCTCGATTGGAGAGTTCGGTAGCGAGTTCAACATAATTGAATATTTCACCATTGAATGTGATCCAAACTGTTTCATCCTCATTGGATAAAGGCTGGGCGCCTGTTTCCAGATCGATTATGGCAAGCCGGGTGTGTCCAAGAGAAGCCTGTTTGTCACGATAGTAGCCACTTGAGTCGGGTCCACGGTGCCGAAGCCTTCCCATCATGCGCGTAAGAAGGTCGACCTCAGGCGGGGGACCACCATTCAAGCTAACTATTCCACAGATTCCGCACATGCTTCCCCCAAATCAAGTTTTTCATAAACAAATCTTTCGGTTGTCTCATGGGTCCCAAGGTTTTCTTCACATATTTCCTCATCAGAAAGAACAAGCCCGAATGTGTCTTCAATAAATAGTGCAACTTCTAAAAGCGCTGTTTCGTCTTTTTCTGCGTTTTGTCTTATTCCGCTGAACTCAGCTAAACGCATATGGACTTCTCTTAAATTCATTCAAATTAACCTCATGGTAACAGCTTAATATGCTGGGGCAGCATAAAAGGCTCATGCCCGCCTGCCATCGCCAGGCACTGGCGGGCAGGCCTAAATTCCAAACCCGGAGTTTACACCCGGCCCCGGACCTTTGGCTCAGAACTGGCTTATTAATTTAATCGATTTTAATAGAAAAGACAGAGCGAAGCGATACCTCAAATCGTCAATATTCAATCATCAATATTCAATTGCTTCCGGTTTATCCGGGTCAGGTGTGTAATATTTCTGCAGCAGTACTACGCCCGCAAAGGTGATTAAACCGGCCAGGTCGGCCCAATATGCCGGCCAGAATAGTCCGACAGCAGCCAGCCAGAAAAGAAAGGTTTCCAGCCAGGTAGCTTTACGTAAAAAATATCGTTCCAGTGCGGAAGCAAATGCTATCAGCCCCAGGGTGGTAGCTACCATGGCAAAGCCTACCTCCCAGTGCATCAATTCGTAACCTTTACCCATGCCTAAAATCGGCCTGTAAGCCATAATGATGGGAATGATATAAAGTCCCTTGGCAAGCTTCCATGAAGTGAAGGCAGTTCTCATTGGGTTGGCCCCGGCAATTCCGGCACCGGCGAAACTGGCCAGACTTACCGGTGGAGTAACGTTGGCATCTTGTGAATACCAAAACACGATCATGTGGGCTACCATAATCGGTACTCCCATATCCATAAGGGCGGGGCCGGCCAGTGTGGCCAGCACGATATAACTGGCAGTGACCGGAAGGCCCATACCAAGCACCAGAGAAGCTGCACCAATCAAAAGGATAGCAAGCACCTTAATTCCATAGCTAAGATCCAAAACTAAACTTGAGAATTTAAGCCCCATACCTGTGAGGGTGACCATGCCTACAATTATACCTGCCGCTGCGCATGCCACGGAAACCATTATGGCGTTTTTTGCTCCGTTTTCAAGGGCTCGAATTAATAATTTAAACTCATTAAGACCGAATCTGCCCAGGCTGATTCGTTGGGAATCCTCTCTGGGCAGTCGAGTAGTATCCACGGCCCATCGTACAGTGTTTGCAATCAGACTGATAGCCAAAGTGCTCATCACGGCAACAAATCCGGCCATCATGGGCGAATAATTTGACACCAGAACATAAATCAGTATCCCAACCGGGATAATAAAGTGCAGCCCCTTTTTGATTACCTTCATGATCCTTGGCAGACTCTCTTTTGGCTGTCCCTTGAGACCGAACTTTTGAGCTTCGTAGTGTACGAATAATATCACCGTTATGTAGTACATGATAGCAGGTATCAACGCCACCTTGATGATTGTAAGGTAACTTGTATTGGTAAACTCGGCCATTAAAAATGCCCCAGCCCCCATGATGGGAGGCATAAGCTGACCGCCGGTTGAGGCAGCAGCCTCAATAGCCCCTGCGACATGTGGTCTGTAGCCGACTTTTTTCATCATGGGAATGGTGAAGGAACCTGTGGCTACCACATTGCCCACTGCTGAGCCCGAAACCGAACCCATAAACCCCGAAGCGATAACTGCTGTTTTGGCCGGACCGCCTGAAAAGCGGCCTGTGAGTGAATAGGCAAGATCAATAAAGAAGGCTCCGCCGCCGGTGGTCTCTAAAATTGCACCAAAGAGTACAAAAACAAAGACAAAGGTAGCGGCTACTCCAATGGGAATTCCGAAGATTCCCTCGGTGGTAAGCCATAAGGTAGTTACAATGCGCTCTATGCTGTAACCTTTGTGAATAATCAACTCGGGCATATAAGGCCCGGACATTGCGTATAATATGCCGGCTGCGCATATTCCGGTCATAATAAAGCCGATCACTCTGCGACAGGCCTCGAGTACCAGGATAGTGCCGATTATGCTAACCACCAAGTCGCTGTTCAGCCAATCTCCCTGGCGTTCAAAAATGGCAGTAAGGTTATAACAGATGTAAAATGTGCAATAGACCGATGCCAAAACGAGACACCAGTCCAGACAGAGCCAGAAGGTAAATTTGTCTTTGCGGGCCCCCTTGAAAGGAGGCTTGAGCAAAAAAGTCAAACTAAGAATTGCCCCCAGATGGATTGAACGCTGCACCAGGGCTGTAAGTGCTGCAACACCGGCGGTGTAAAGCTGGTATATGCTTAAGGTGACGGCCAGGATCATCACTATCCCGGCAATTATATTAACCAGGGACTGGTTGCGATCCGCCGGTATTGCGCAGGTTCCAGTAGTAATTTGTTCATGGGGGGCCTTGTTCTCAGGGGGAATTACCTCGGACATCGTTCGCTCCTTTCGCTGTCAGTGGGAGTAGCGGGATGGGGGTAAAGGCAACGCCATACCCGGTAAAGCATGCTCACCGACCTGGCAGAAAAGCGCACTGCCCTGTGTGGTGCCACCGAAGAAAGATTTTTGCTGATACCTCGCCATATGACAGTATGGTCCACCCCAGGGCTTCCCACTCTCAATATAAAATCACCGGTGGGCATATGCATATTTTCAATGACCTTATAAGGGCCGCGCCGCACAATACGTCCAACGCCAGGCATTTGGCCCATGCCTGCCCCAAATTTCAAATATCGCTCCTCCTCAATATAGATGCGTCCTTTTTCATCCAGGCTGTGCTCTTCCCATATGGGAGCATTTTCAACTGAGTGATAATAATGGATGGTAAAGCGTTCACCCGACTCAAGGGGTAATACCAGCAATGGTTTAACCCCTTTTACAGGTGTTACCCTCAGCTCCAGGCCGCCTGGCATAAGCCAGGCGGTCAGGGTTAATAGAAAGACCAGGCCGACTAAAGATAAAATTATAACACCCGGTCTGGTCATTTTTCGCATCTAAGGTATCAGCTTTGCAGGGACTGCAATGCCCTTTTCCTTCAGGTACTTGATTGTGCCCGGATGCAATGGAATAGGGGCATACTTTACCGTATTTTCAGGTGTGGTAAAAGCAGCCAAAGGATGAATCTTACACAGGTAGTCGTTATTTTCAAACAGCGCCTTAACCAGCTTGTAAACCAAATCCGTATCCAGAGATTTCTGACAGATAATTACATTCATCACCCCGATTGTAGGTACGGGTTTGTCAACGCCCCGGTACGCGCCGCCGAACAGATCTACTGACGTGTACGCATTGTCGTACGCAACGATCTTTTTTGTTTGCTCCGGTGTGAATTCTATAACGCTGATATCATGGGTAGTTGACAAATCCAGAATAGAGCTGGTAGGTGGTCCTACACACCAGAAGCCTATTTCAATTGTACCGTCTCGTAAAGCATTGGCGGTTTCAGTAAAAGAGAGCCTGCTGTCTTTATATGAGTCCAGAGGAATTCCTAATGCCTTGAATACGGCTTCAGCCATAAAATTGGTGCCGCTGCCCGGACTACCGGAGCTGATGTTCCTCCCTTTGACTTGCTCGATGTTGGTGATGCCGCTCTTTTTCAGAGTAACCACCTGCAGCACGTTTGGATACATAATGGCCATTGAAAGAATGTTGTGTTTTTTGCCTTTAAATTTTGACAGCCCTTCATATCCGGCTATGACGGTGTCAGCCATCACCTCACCAATCACGGTTTCTCCTTTATGGGCCAGTTTTACATTCTCAACACTGGCACCGGTTACTTCGGCAACCGCCTTTACCCCTTTTACATGCTTTGACCAGATTTCAGCTACACCGCCGCCGTATGGATAATAAACGCCGCCGGTTCCGCCTGTACCGATGCTGATAAATGTTGTTTTAGCAGCCACCGGCCCTGCCAGGGCCAGCAATATACATAAAGATAGAATAATGCTTGCTCGTTTCATATTAATAACCTCCTTTTTTAGTTTGATGGTATAAAAAATTCTTTTTTCAAGTCCACCTGGGGCGGACGCTACATAAAATTGCAAAGCAATTTTATAACTTGACGAATTCTACTTTTCCATTGTTTTTATCATCAGCGTTATAGCTTTCGGTTTTTCGTGCATGTCTTTGACCGGATAGACAAATTTTGCAGTCTGTCCGGGTTTTACCAGACCTTTTTTGGTCGTTCTGGGAATAAGTCCGCCCACACCTTTTCCATTATCCAAAAAGATGTTTACCTTGAAACGCTGATCTTCACTGCTCACGTTTTTAATAGCCACATTAAAATGCAATGTCTCGCTACCTTCCCATTTCTTGAAGACGCAGGAAAAATCTTCCAGTTCAGCCTCGGGAGCTATGGTTTTGTCGAGCTTGCCCTCAGCTACGCAAGTAAAAACCTCTCCTGGTTTGGGATTTGTACCAGCGCAGCTAACCAGAGCCAGGCCAGATGCCACTAAAATTACCAATAACCAGGTCGATACATCTTTGAAACGATTCATAATTACCTCCTAAGTCATAAGATATGTAAGCCTTATCAAAAGGGACAAATGGATTTATATACCTCCTTTCTATTTAGTGTCTGAACTGATTATTTGATTATATATGTCCAAAAATGCAAGTCAACAAGTTTAGTCGTTTAGCAAGCTTGGTCTACAATACTATCTCCGATTCACATTGAAGGCTCAGCCCTGCTCCAGTCGATAAACCAGAGATTGTCTAATCTCTTCAATCTGTTCACTATCCTCCACCTGCTGACCTTCCAGATCACGCACATAAAACACATCGGCTATTTGATCTGCTTTTGTCGCGATCTTGGCGATTCGGATATCCAGTTTTAGATTAAAGAGGGTATGTGTAATCATGTACAACAAGCCCACACGATCGTCAGCAAAAATCTCAATTAACGTAAAAAAATCAGACGATTCATTGTTCACCATGACTTTCGGTGGCCGGGATGGCGTTTTTCGGTGTGAAAAAATACAAGGTGCTGCCTTCTGACTAAGGCGGTAGTCTAAGGAAAGCTTCCCTGTAAATGCGTTTTTCAAGTCTGTTTTCATCCTTTTCCAGGTCTCGTCCGGGTGGATGGGATCAAGGGGGCTCGTTACCCTGAAAATATCCACGGCAGTGCCGTCCCGCCATGTGTATATATGGGCAGAGAGTATATTTATATTGTTAAGGGCCATCACACCTGTAATATCTGAAAACAGTCCGGGCCTGTCTTTTGCTAAAAAAATGACTTCCCAACAACCCTGTCCGGGTTCTTCCCTGGCCTCAAAAATAAATGCAGGTGCTTGAGGATTTTCCAACCGTTCCTTGAGCCCCCTGACAAATGCATGATGCCGCACAATATCATAAGGACTGGTTTCCAGGAGGTACCGCGGGGACATGGCTTCGAAAAAGTCTTCGAGATCTCTATCATCTATGTGGTCTGCCATCAAATTGCGGACTTCTGACTGGGTCTTCCTGACCTTTTGGGAGGCATGGGAAGTGGCCAGTTCTCCTTTTTCCAGGACATGGAGGCTCTTAAAAAAAAGCTCCTGCACCAGGTTGGCAATCCATTCGCTCCAGGCCCCGGGACCAGTAGCCTTAGAATCAGCCCATGTCAATAGATAGAGCATCTTGAGTCTCTCAACATCCCCTATAGTCCTGGCACATTGAATAACGACCTTTTCGTCGTTCAAATCCCTGCGGGTTGCAGTTTCCACAAGAAAAAGATGATGTCCTACCAGGAACAGGATATCTTCGTCTCTCTTTTTATCATAACCAAAACGCTTCAGGATATTTCGCGTAATGGCAACCCCTTTTCGAGCATGATCTTTACCGACCTTTCCAATATCATGAAACAGCCCTGCTAAAAAAAGTGTTTCCAGGTTTGAAAGATCAGAAAAAATGTCCAGGAGTAATATGTCCTTCTCTTTGGAAAGACTCTTTAGGTGCCTGACCGTTTCTAACGAGTGTCTTCCCACCGGGAAAATATGATAGGCATCAAACTGTACGCGGTCTATGATCTTCCCAAATTCGGGTATAAAGGCCTCTAAAAACCCGGTTTCGTACATCTGGTCCAGTGCTTCAAATGTGCTTTCCTCTGTCATTATATTGATAAAGCTCTGAACCACCCTCTCAGATTTTCTGAAGGCATCATCTACCAAAAAGAGAAACTCCCGGACCAATCTTTTTGCTTCCATGGAGAGACGGCAGCCTAGGCGGGAGCTCTGCTCAAAGACTTGGATCAGGAGGAAAGGGTTCGAAAGAATACCTTTAGCTGAGTTTATGTTCAACTCGCCTTGAGATAAGTGGAGACCACCCGCAGTATCTGTGTCATCAGAATCATTTTTAACACGGCGCCATTTGGAGATGTGACTTGTAACTAAAGACCGGTAAAGAGACTTTACTGAGGCCATTGAGGCATGGACTCGCCCCATGAATTGCTCCACAGCAAGGAGATTCTTTTGATCTTTGAAACCTAACCTTTTCGCAATCTCCTCCTGGTATTCGAAAACCATTCGATCATTTTTCCTGCCAGATAGTTGGTGCAGGTGGTTTCGCACAAGCCAGATGAGCTCCAGATGATCACGCAGTGTTTTGTATTCGTTGTGGGAGAGTTTGCCCATGTACTCCAGATCTCTTGGGGCCCTCAAATTGAAGAAGGCCCTGGCCAGCCACAGGATATGATGATAATCCCTCAGCGCGCCGATACCCTCCTTTAGATTGGGCTCAAGGAGATGGCTTGCGTCTCCGAAGGTACGAATACGGATTTTATACTGATCTTCCAGCCATCTTCCAAATGCAATGGCGTTTTTGGACACAACCTTCTTTTGTATGGTCTCCACAAGAGAGAGATAAACGGGTGAGTGTCCACCGACAAAACGGGCATCCATCACAGAGGTCAGGACTTCAAAATCGTCCCTGGAAAGGACAATTGAATCCTTAATACTTCTAATCCCATAACCGAGGTCAAGTCCGAGATCCCACAGGGGGTAGAAAATTTCCTCTGCCAGTTGTTTCGCTCTGGAAGGGATCTTGGGGCCGAATAGGATCTGTATGTCAATATCCGAATAAATACAGAGTTCCTTTCGACCATAGCCTCCCACTGCTACAAAGGCAAAATGGGTTTTGTCTCTAAATAGGGCATGCGCAGTCTCGCTTTCCTGCAAGCTCCTGCGGAAATACTGGTCTATGATTTCAGTATATTTCTCCTGAAAGTTTTCGGGAACTCCTCCCTCGGACAACAAGGAGGTGAGATGCTCCTTTGATTCTTTCAATTCTTCAAAGGCAGATGTCATATAGCTTCTTTTCCAATCTCACCTGTCCTTATACGTACCACTTCTTCCACTGGAATAATGAAAATCTTACCATCGCCGATTTGACCTGTACGGGCCTTTTCCTGGATGATTTTCACTGCTTCCGCTACCAGGCCGGATTCCATTACTACTTCTATTTTAATTTTTGAGACGAAGTCCACCTGATACTCGGCTCCGCGGTAAACCTCCTTGTGGCCTCTCTGACGTCCAAACCCCTTTACTTCAGTCACAGTGAGTCCCTTGACACCAAGACCAGAAAGCCCATCTTTGACCTCGTCCAGCTTAAAGGGTTTTATTATGGCTTCTATTTTTTTCATGACTTTTACTCCTTGCTGTCTTTTTTAGTTTTAGAGACTATAACCTGCCTCGTTGTGCAGGCTGATATCCAAGCCTTTTACTTCCTCTTCCTCGCTTACTCTTAAACCGATTAGCGCATCAATGATTTTAAGAATGATCAAAGTCATGATAAAAGCAAAGACCATTGTTGCAACTACGGAGACAAACTGGATCCAGAGCTGGCCGGGATTGCCGAAAAAAAGGCCATTAGCGCCATCTGGATTGATCTTAGTGCTTGCAAAAAGCCCTGTGGCAAGCGCTCCCCAGGTTCCTCCAAGGCCATGAATACCCACAACATCTAAGGAATCATCGTATCCAAGTCGGGATTTGAGTAATACGCCACCATAGCAAATCACGCCACCCAGAGCGCCTATAATGATCGCGGATACCGGCCCCACAAACCCTGACCCTGGGGTAATGGCCACCAGACCTGCCACAGCCCCACTGGCTGCGCCAAGTGTGGTGGGTTTTCCCCGGTGCCACCATTCCATGAACATCCACGATAAGGCCGCCATCGCAGAGGCAATGTGGGTGACAACAAAGGCATTTGCTGCCAGACCATTGCACGCAAGTGCGCTACCGGCATTAAATCCGAACCATCCAAACCATAAAATAGCAGCGCCGGTGATAGTCATCGGTACATTATGTGGTATGTAGGCAGTGCTTCCATAGCCAAGCCGCTTTCCCACAATCAGGGCAGCTGCAAGCGCTGAGATTCCCGAGCTGATGTGAACTACTGTTCCTCCTGCAAAATCCAGGGCTCCCATCTTACCCATCCATCCTCCAACACCCCAGACCCAGTGTGCCAGGGGATTGTAGACAAAGGTGCCCCATAAAAGGATGAAGGGGAGTAAGGCCGTAAATTTAAGCCGCTCTGCAAAGGCGCCAGTAATCAATGCGGGTGTAAGGATGGCAAACATACACTGAAAAATCATAAAAGCAACGTGGGGAATGGTGCTGCCATAATCAGGACTTGGGTTCATCCCAACATCTTTCAATCCAAACCAGTCCAACCCCCCAATAATGCTACCATGGTCAGGCCCGAAAGACATAGAATATCCCCAGAGCACCCATTCAAAGGTAATGATTCCAAGAATGATAAAACTCTGCATGATGGTACCAAGGACATTCTTATTGCGGACCATACCACCGTAAATAAGGGCCAGCCCGGGTGTCATGAGCATGACCAGTGCTGCTGAAATCAATACGAAAGCTGTATCTCCTGCGTTCATAGATTGCTCCTCCCTGTTAGTCTTTCATTACAACTTTAGCAACGAACGTGCCACTCACAAAAGGCAGAATTGTTTAGTTTTATCAGATAGTTAGAAGGAGACAAGAATTGAATGAATAAATTTCCATGACGTTTTTGTAGTATTTTTTGCAGGAACTGACAGAAATGTAGTGTAGAAAGGGCTAAGGAAGAGTTATGCCAATCATCCCTGGCGGCCTAATGACTTACTTTTTTTACGGATAGTCCCAAAGAATAGAAAAGAGAAAACAGGGATGGCACAAGAAAAAGAGTGAAAATGGTTGACAATGCAAGGCCCCCGATAACCACAGAACCCAGCCCCCTCCCTTTCAGTAAAGGATCAACAATTTCAGTCTGGACAATCTTCATGGCCTTTTCCATGGAGACCTCAATGGGAGGGATTATCCTTACCACAATTGCCCTGTGCTGTTCGATATGGTTTATCTTGGCCGGCCTGGACACAAGCCTTAGCCTGCTCACCGAGTTAAGGGGAACAAAGCCGGCCCTGAGGGTGTGTATCATGATATGATCAATATCCTGGGTTCTCCTGAGCACCTGGTCTTGCCCCTTGAGAACCAGGTCTATCTCCTCCCCTTCAAAAAGATAGTCATCCACCTTGACCCCGTCCAAAAGCACATCTAACGTAATTCCTATTTCTGCGGCACTGAGGCCAACCCTGGAGGCTGTCCAGTCACCCCTGAGAAAGGTATCGCGATCCAAATTAAGGCAGATAGAACAAAAATGATTTTCAAACCCTGAAGGTTATTTCCTGAGGCCTCGGGTTTACCTTGGCGCGAGAAGCGGGCTGTTCGGTCTTCCTATTTATCGTGCAGTTGAAGGGCGATTTTTAGAGCTATGTCAAGAAGGTGTAGCTTCCCGGATGAGAGTTCGCCGACGTAGTTTGTCAAAACCGACTTCGGCAGGCTGATGAGTTCGTCGCAGTGAATGCCGCTATCATGCTTCAGACCTTCGTCGATTCCAACGATAACTTGGGTTGAAAGGCCCTCGTAGGCCGAGTAGACGGGGGAACAGATAACTGTCGAGAATCGGGAATCTAAAAGAACCTGACGGCTGACGATGACGAACACTCTGAACTTTCTCGGGTCCCGCGACGATGGTCGCCTGACTCTGTACAACTCGCCTCGTCTCACAGCGGTACCTGATAGGTGAGCACGTCCTCTGCCTCTGCATTGAGCGAATCTGCGTGGCGATTGATGATATCGAGATCTCGCTCCTCAGCCTCTTTTCGTGCCAATTTGGCAAGAAAATCGCGTGCTGCCGTCTCTAAGAACTCCGATCGGCTTCTGTACTCCCCGATGTGCAGATCGATGGCCTCTATGACTTCGTTCGATAGTGTGATGGATGTCTTGATTTTCATACTACCAATATACTACCTCGGATGGATTGTGTCAACCCTTATCCTTAGGTTCATATCTATCAATAGTTTCATGCCGATGCCGAAACGAAAGGGACATCGATTTCCTCGACACGCCAGGCTCGGAGGACGTGGATTGTTTTAATCGAATTCAATCTGACTTGACGTTTCCCTGTTCAGCCTGGAAATTGGCTTGAAATTTTGCAGCAACTTTCCCGGCGTCAAGTTAACCCGGTGATTAAAGGGTTGCCATCCAAGCATAGTTCCATTCTTTAGATTAGTTGTTTTCTAAACTCATTGATTGCTGAAAGCCACTATTCGGAACAACGTTATCGATTGACACGTAACACACCAACACCCAGCAGGGTAATCATAGTAGCGAATACTTTTATTAGATCGAGTCGTTCTCTGAGAAAAAAGACACCAAACAGTAACGCAAATATGATGCTTGTCTCTCTCAACGCAGCCACCAAGGCGATGGGTGCCAAAGTAAAAGCCCAGGTCACCATTGCATAGGCGGAAAATGATGCGCCACCACTGATCAGAGAAAAACGCCAACTCTGACAAATCACTCTCTTCACAAGCCCCGGTCGGATTACCCTCATAATGGCCGCAAAGATAAAGGCATTGATAACTGATAGCCAACCATAGAACCCAAGCGCAGTTCCCGCTTCCCGTGCTCCTAAACCGTCCACCATCGAATAAGCCGCGATGAATCCTCCGGTTATTATTGCCAGAGATGCGGCAGGACCATTTCGAAGGCCGTCACTGCGGCGCACTAAAGTGAGACTCATAATGCCAGTCCCAATCGTTATAATTGCGGATAGCTCCAACCATGTAAGATTAACGCCTAACAGCATTACCGAAATACCAGCTACAATTAAGGGGGCAACACCACGTGCCAAAGGATATACCTGACTTAAATCGCCGATTCGATAGGAGTTCAGGAGGAACAGTTGATAACCCACGTGTAGCAGTGCCCCGGTGATCAAATAAGGTAAAGAACCAAGACTGGGCAACGGTGCGTATAATATAGCTGTCACAGCAAAAGGCGTGTGTCCAATCACAACTGCGCTCATACTAAGGTGTTTATCATCCATGCGTTTAACTTGAAAATTCCAGGACGCATGCAATAGCGCTGCAAGTAGGACAATTATCATAACGCTGAAAGACATGAGCTAATTCCACTCCCTTAACTTCCGAGATTGATCATGTTTGTTCCTGTTATCCCTTTAACGTCCCGGTCCGGCCCTTCCGGTCTGGTTGACTGGCTTGTTAACCGGGCATACTACTATCTCTGCTTTGTTTTTAAAAAGATAAGTACAATAGTTTCCAAGTCCTCATCAAAATTCGTTAATTACCGTTACACCTGTTCCACCGAAGCTATCCATATTAACAAGCTCTTCTAATGATTCTTCCAGATTTATTGTCTTTCCAATCAGTTTTTCCGGGAATAACTTCCCAGCTTGAATCATTTCCAACAATACGGAATACTTATAAGCTTGCATGCCATGACTTCCCACAATTTCGAGTTCATTAGCAATGATTTTATCCATTGGTACGGCAGGATGGCTGTAGTCTGCTACCATCAATCCAACCTGAACATGCTTGCCACGCTTTCTCAAATTGGCTATCGAGTTAAAACAAGTAACAGGACTGCCGAGCGCATCGACAGAAACATGAGCACCGCCCTGGGTAATCTCCAGTATGTTTTCGACAACATCTTCTGTTTTTGTAGCATTGACGGTTGCAACAGCACCAACTGAGCGGGCAAAATCGAGTTTCTCATCACCAATATCAATCGCAACCACATTTGCACCCAGTGCGTTGGCAATCATGATTGCAGATAAACCAACACCTCCACAGCCATGTACTGCAACCCATTGCCCGGCAGAGACCTTGCCCTGCTCTACTATTGCCCTAAAGGAGGTCACAAAACGGCAACCCAGACTCGCTGCTGTGACATAATCAATTTCATCCGGTAAACGTACCAAATTGACATCCGCGTAATCAATCGCGACATATTCAGCAAAAGAACCCCAATGGGTGAACCCCGGCTGGAACTGCCGATCACAAACCTGATGGTTTCCCGAAACACATTGAGGGCAAACCCCACACCCACAAACAAACGGAAGTGTTACCCTGTCGCCAATATTCCATCTAACGACATCTTTTCCAATCGCTTCAATGACTCCGGCAAGTTCATGACCTGGAACATGGGGTAAGGTAATATCAGGATCATGTCCCATCCATCCGTGCCAATCGCTTCGGCAAAGCCCGTTTGCTTTTACCCGAATGACAACACCACGTTCTGTTGGAGTTGGATCGGGCACATTTTGGATAGTTAATGGTTTTGCAAATTCTCTATAAACCGCTGCTCTCATAGTATAGCTCCTCTCAGTTCTAATTAAAATGTCGTATTAGCCTGCTGCCGATCATCAGTGCAAAAAAGTCTCCGCTAAAATCCTAAAAAGCGATAAACTATGTTAAACCTCAGGTAATAGTTTTACTTCGGTTTTCATTTCAACACTTCTCCTTTATTTGATTTCTAACCGTCATGCTGACAAGAACCCCTTGAAGGCCTTTACTCCCCAGCGGGCTCTGGCTTTACTTAGGGCTTGCGCAACAGCCCGTCAAGATCTAACCCTTTTTTCATTTTATCGCCCCACCCAACTAAATTCCATAACAATTTGTTTTGATCAAGTCAATTTATTGAAATCGTTGATTTTTGTTGTTGGAGCGTGATGATTGATAAAATCCTTTGCAGAGACTTTCAGCTTTACCGGGCATATATTTTTTCTGAAAATCCTTCATTATTGCCTTGATGTTTTCTCAATTGCATGGCTCCGAGAATTGCTGTTTGGGATATATAACGTTTGCCTTACCATTTTACCCGTGTTACAAGCTCTTGTTTTATTTTATTTTAATGCCTATCTACTTAGCTCCTAAAATCTTGTTATCAGTGGTCCTGAATTTCAAACCTTCGTGGTACTACCACACTGGATCATTTTGTTCTTTACAACGTTAGTTCTGTAAT
>JAKLQB010000082.1 GCA_022013615.1 Desulfobacterales bacterium
AAATGTGAAGTTATTTTTGCGCAAGCCCTAATGGAGGTTGTTTTGGATTCTTCAAAATGTGTTCTGATAGTAGCCACAATGGATACAAAGGCGAACGAGGCCATGTACCTTGAAGCCTGTCTCGAAGAGGCGGGAGTTCCGGTTCAGATTATGGACGCGGGGATAAAAGGTGATAGTCCTGTTCAGGTGGGCATTGGTCGGAATGAGGTGGCTGAGGCGGGAGGCAAAACTCTGGCTGAGGTACAGGGAATGGGAAATGAAGGAGATGCCCTGGGTGTTATGATCACGGGGGCCATTAAATGCGCTCGTGAACTTTTTGGCCAGGGCAGGATCCGGGGGGTATTAGGCCTGGGTGGGTCCATGGGAACCACGCTTGGCACAGCAGTGATGCGGGATTTCCCTGTGGGTTTTCCCAAGGTCATGATATCTACCATGGCCTCCCGCGACACAAGGCCCTTTGTAGGGACCAAAGATATTCTTATGCTCCATTCTGTTTGTGATATATCGGGCCTAAATCGTATCACGAGAAGGATCTTGCGCAACGGGGCCATGGCCATGGCTGGCATGTGTAAACATGCAAGAGAGCCAGTCCCTCCTCAAATGCCTTTGGTTCTTATTTCAACTCTGGGCACAACCGAGGCCTGTGTTCAAAAATTACGAGAACGGCTTACGGCGGAGGGCAAGGAGGTAGTGATTTTTCATACGGTTGGGGCCGGGGGAAAGGCCATGGAAGAGATGGTCCATGAGGAGGATGTGGCGGCAGTGGTGGATCTATCTCTCCACGAAATTGCGGACCATCTATTCGGAGGGGACTATGATGCGGGGTCGGTGCGGGGTACTGCTGCCCTAAAAAAGGGCACCCCGACAGTGCTGGTCCCGGGCAATATTGATTTTCTGGTTACCGGGCCGCTGAAGAGCGCCCAGGAGCGTTTTCCAGGCCGGCCTTTTCATACCCATAATTCTGCGATCACGGTCGTTCGCACGGAAAGACAGGAAATGGCAGCCCTTGCGCGGGTTATAGCCGATATGGTGAATGCAGCCAGAGGGCCATGCCGAATTCTGGTTCCCCTTGGAGGATTCTCGGCTTTCGATCATAGGGAGGGCCCATTACATGACCCCGGAGCCCCGGAGTTTTTTGCGAAGGCATTGAGAGAGAGACTTAATGCGACTTCATCCCTGCGGCTTTTGCCATATCACATAAATGACCCTGAATTTGCTGATGAGGTGGGCCATGCTATAATAGATCTGCTGACTAAGGTTGGACCAGGCTAATCCTTCGGGTTGTTGTAAATGAGCATGAAAAAAGAGGATCGGATACAAACACTGCTTTTTGAGGGAGTTAAGGCCGGCGTATATCCCGGGGCAGTCCTTTTAGTCGCTCAGGAAGGCAGGATTGTGTTTTTGCGGGAAGCTGGCCATCGTTTGTTGAATCCCAATGCAGAGCCAATGCACAAGGACACTATATTTGATCTGGCATCTTTGACCAAGCCCCTGGCCACTACCCTGGCCATTATGAAATTGGTTGACCAGGGGAATCTCCATCTGGACCAAGCCTTAGTGGACCTGCTGCCAGGTCCCATACCAAGGGATAAGAGGGCACTGACACCACGGTTGCTTTTAACTCATTCGGCAGGTTTTTTGGATTGGAAACCATTTTACCTTGAGCT
>JAKLQB010000830.1 GCA_022013615.1 Desulfobacterales bacterium
GGTAAGAAGGCATCGGGCCACCTTCCATCCGGAACGAAAATTATGTTTATACGCCCCCTGGCTTTGCAATATTATCTGCTCGCCCGCGTGAAGATTGGGGATATTATTTTTTTGAGAAGTTCTTTGCATCGCATTTCACGATTGACTATTGATTATTGACCACTGTTCTCAATTGTTGATTTTTGATTGACGATTGTTGATTGAAACAACTCGCAATCTTTCTGTCATTCCTCAACCGCCGCTTATTTGTCATCTGGTCTTGCCTCTTTGCGCAGTCCTTCGAGTTGTGATGAAAATTGACGCCAGTTCATGTGCTTCGTTTAAAAGAGGTAAAACCTTTTTCCTTTCCATTAGCTTCTCATCAATGATAAATTCCAACCAAAACTCGGACTCATCAGCTTCTTCAATAACGATACTTATTTTCGATATAAAGGCCGCCTTTGTTTGAGCTTGAAGGGCCGCTCGATAATTTGCTGCAACAGATGTGCTACACCTGATTAGCTGTCCACGGATATGATGCCCCAACTGGGTATCGGGCAAAGCCATTGCCAATTTGATACATCGATGTGCAAATTCTTTTGTCCTGTTCTTTAGTTTTTCGCTTTCCATCTTTGCTTCCTGATTTTCAATTTTGAATTCTCAATCGTCAATCGTCAATATTCAATCGTTATGGCGCACCTATGAGCAAATTCTTCGGTTCTTTTTTTCAATTGTTCAGCATCCAATTTTCGCCTCCCATCAACCGCGAGATCTGTTCTTTCCAGTCATCAATCAACAATCGCCGATCATCAATCATCAATATTCAATTTCTCTAACAGCCTCCTCAGGCCTTCCGTCCTATTTTTGATGAGGCTGCTTTCTCCCTCTGCCAGGGCATCTTTCAAATGCAATATGGTCTCTTGAATACGGCGCAAATCAGCAGTCGAAACTTTCCCCTCTTTTTCCTCCAGGGCTAATTCGGCTGCACGGATCATGCTGTCGGCCCGGATGTTGATCTCTGCCTCATCGCGTCTCTTAATATCTTCCTCGGCATTGGCTTCCGCCTCCCTGACCGCCTCTTCCACCTGCTCGTCGGACAACAGGTGTGAGGCGTCAATCCTTATCCCGGTCTTTACCTCTGTATAAAGCTCTTCCGCAGAGACCTTCACGATCCCGTTTACATCGATCCGAAAGGTAACCTCTACCTGGGCCTTTCCCCTGGGCAGGGGTGGAATGTCGGTCAACTGAAACTGCCCCAAACTGATATTATCGATTGACATCTCCCGCTCACCCTGGAGGACATGGAAGTCCATCACGGTTTGATTGTCCTCAGCGTTGGTAAATATCTGCCCGGCAGAGGTAGGGATGGTGGAATTGCGAGAGATGATCCTGGAAAAAAGGCTTCCTTCGGTTTCAATCCCTAATGAAAGCGGGGTTACGTCAACCAATATGACATCCTCAATCTCCCCCGTCAGAATCCCTGCCTGGACAGCCGCTCCGATACCAACAACCTCATCCGGGTTGATCTTGACGTAAGGCCGCTTGTCAAAGGTACTTTCAACCAGGTTTCGAACAGCGGGCATCCGGGTGGAGCCCCCCACCAGCACAACCCGATCAATCCCTGTTGGAGATAGTTTGGCATCGGATAATGCCTGTCGTGTTGGGCCCAGGAGCTTTTCTCTTAAATCCGAGGTTATTTCTTCAAACGTCTCCCGATCGACAGAGGTCTGCATGTTCTTAAATTCGTTTTTGTCTGTTCGGATGAGGGGTAGGGAAATCCTGGCACTGGTCTTGTACGAAAGTTCCCTTTTGGCCTTTTCGCTGGCCTCTTTCAGGCGCTGGAGCGACATTGGGTCCGATCTCAGGTCCACCCTCTGTTCATTCAACAACTTATCAGCCAAATAATCGACCAGCCTTTCGTCCCAGTCATCACCGCCAAGTTTCGTATTGCCATTGACTGCCCTGACATGGAAGAAACCATCTCCGAGCTCTAATATTGAGACATCAAAGGTTCCACCCCCCAGGTCCCAGACAAGAATGGTCTGGACGCTCTGACGATCGAGACCGTAGGCCAGTGCAGCCGCTGTGGGCTCATTGATTATCCTCATTACATCAAGGCCGGCCATAATACCGGCCACTTTGGTCGCCTGCCGCTGGCTGTCATTAAAATAGGCGGGAACCGTAATGACCGCCTTTTCTACCTGTTCTCCCAAGTAGCTCTCAGCGTCTGATTTTATCTTGCGCAATATAAAGGCAGATATCTCCTGGGGTGAATAGCTTTTGCCATTGAGGGAGATCCTAAGATCAGTTCCCATCTGCCTCTTAATGGACATAACCGTCCTTTCCGGATTGGCCGCGGCCTGCCTTTTGGCTATCGAACCCACCAGTTTATGCCCCTGGGCCGTTATGGCAAAGACAGAAGGGGTCAGATTCTCGCCTTCAGCGTTTCTAATCACCTTGGCCCGCCCATCTTCCACTACTGCGGCCACCGAATACGTGGTTCCTAAATCTATGCCTATTACCTTGCTCATAAATCTCCTTCGGAGACGTCCGTTGTTTGTCGTTAGTTGTCCGTTGTTTTTCTGGTTCTGCCAATAGAACTGATGTTATTGTCCATACCCCCTCCGGCCAGGCACATCGTTATACACATCTCTCTCCCCCGGGCGACCCGTGAATTACCCATACATCCCCTCCCCTTGGTGGGAGGGGCCAGGGGAGGGGGACAAAAGTTTTTTCCTAATAACCTCTAACACACCCTCCAAGTTTTCAAGGATCTCATTGTTCCAATATCTCAGTACTTCAAAACCTTGTGTTTGAAGCCATTGATCCCTTTCTCGGTCCTTTTCTTTCTCTACAGCATGTTGACCACCATCCAGTTCAATTACGAGCTTCCTATCAAAATTGACAAAATCTACTATGTATCGGCCTATAGCTTGCTGGCGGCGGAATTTTAAACCATCCAACTGCTTGTTTCTTAGTCGTTGCCAAAGGATTTTTTCAGCTTCCGTAGAGCTCCTTCTTAGATCCCTGGCAATTTCTGTAAATTTTCTATCTTTTGCCTTGACCACTTTTCACCCCCACCTGACCTCCCCCATCAAGGGGGAGGAACTTTTTCCGTGTTATTCTTATCAACTGACAACGACCCACAGACCACTAACCATACTCCAGAATGGAGACTGTCTATTACTACTGCCAACTAACTAGTGACAACTGACAACGGACTACTGACCACTTTCTTATTAGGGCTAACCCACCCACACCCTGCGCACCCATTCTCCAACAACTCCTTTATGGAAGCTGTTCTACCGCATTGGGGACATGTCTCAGTTTCATCCACAGCCAGAGA
>JAKLQB010000831.1 GCA_022013615.1 Desulfobacterales bacterium
GTTAATCTGATTGAGCACCCTGGCCGTCTCAACTGCATGTTCCCGCCACATCTCCTGGCCACCTAACCCTGGCATCACATATTCGGACAGTTCCATGCCGGCCTCAATGACCTTCCGACCCGCTTCAATATGTTGTTCTGCGCTCACGCCTTTTTTCACGAATTTGAGAAGTGGATCATAGCCGCTTTCAAGCCCAATATGTATCCTGTCAAGTCCTGCTTTACGGATTTGTTTCAAAGATTCCAAAGACTTCCGTACAATTGTTCGAGATCTGGAATATGTTGTAACCCGGGTAATATTTGGAAATTTCTCTCTCAGAAACGTGAGGACTTCAACCAGATCTTTAGTTTTCATTACCAGGTTATCAGCATCCTGTAAAAAACAGGCCCCGGTTCTATAGTAAAGCCAGGCTGCAATGCTCCGGTAGCTGTCACTATAAGCAGAGCTCCCGAAAATATGGCTAACCACCTGATCATCAGTACTTCCACTGGCCCCAAGCTTCCACGAAAGGGCCTTGATATCGTCTGAAATGTCCCTGGCCGTCTGTATGTCCTGCTTGATCTCCTCAACAGTCCTCAAGGAAAATTTTCTTCCCTTATAGACCGGGCAGAACATGCACTGGTTCCACGGACAATTGCGGGTCACCCGCAAAAGCAGACTCCGCGCCTCATTTGGCGGCCTGATGGGTCCCTGCTCAAAGCTTAATTCTTTTTCTGTCATAGTTTCAATTCCTTCGTTTTTTGTCTCACTCAATTGGTCTAACTTCTATGGCAGAAAAATAAGAATATATCAACATCATTCAAGTTTTAAAGAGAAAACTCCTAACGTCGCTACTATCAAATTTTGCAAATCGCCCTGGTTCAATACACTTGCCATTGCATGCCATATGGTGTATAGTCTGTGCTGCTTTTGTGCTTCCACAAAAGAGGGATTACATAGCAAATTTAAATAACACCCATAGGTAGTCGGTTTAAGTGGACTCGTCTAAGTCACAAAAAATCTTTCCAAAAATTGATGGGCCTGTCAAACAAGCCTCCGGAGAGGACAAAAAGCTCCCACCCTGGCTTTTCCAGCACCGGACTCTGACCGATGCTCTTGAAAACGCCAAACCGGTGAAAAAAGAGACCCTTACAAACACGCTTAACCACATCCATTTTATAGATGGGTATGTTTTTGCCCTTCTTGGACATCCAAAATACGAAGAAAGCGTCCTTATAAGGGCATATCCTGAACCCTGTCTTGGCAGTAAGCTCACCTGCCGCTGGTCCGATGATAACCCCGCGGGACTCAAGCCAGAAGAGTATAAATTCCAATATGTTATTATTATCGATGGCCGCTCCCTAATACTAGTGCCGGCTGCTGTGCAGGAGATTGATAATAAGCATTTTACGATTGAATTGCCTTCTTTAAGCCACGCAGTTGGGCAACGGCAGGCCAGGCGATACTCCTGCCGGAATGTCACCGTAGAATTGATTCAGAGCGGTTTTTTGGCAAAAGGCGAGTTGTTGGACTTTAGCCCAATGGGTTTTCGCATTAGAGTGAAGCCCGAGAGATCTTGTTCTTTTCAATGGTTCAACTCTGATGAATTAGCCACGGTTCATTTACGAAATGAACAACAGATTTTGTTTTCTGGTGCTTGCAAGTGTATTCGTCAGCGGGGCGGGCTTCGAGAGAGGGAGATTGTGCTAACGCCCTCGGGTGAAGGGATCAGCCGATTCAAAAAAAGTAAAGTCCGCAATCCGCGCCAGCAGTTGCAGCCATCACCTGTTCTCATCTTCAATCATCCTCTTTTGGGGAAAAGAGTGCAGATAGAGGTCTCGGATATCTCCACATCAGGATTATCCGTATGTGAGAAGGCAGATGAAGGGGTTCTGATGCCGGGCATGATCATCCCGAACCTGACAATCAATCTTGCAGGTGCTCTGGCCGTAAGGTGCAATGCTCAGGTGATCTACCGCATAAAAGAAGATGAAAAGAACGTCCGTGTTGGTCTTGCTATTCTCGACATGGATATTGATACATACAGCAGGCTAACACACATCCTAACCAATTCCATGGACCCCCATTTCTATACTTCCAAGGATGTAGATATGGACGCCCTGTGGGAATTCTTTTTTGAGTCAGGCTTTCTGTACCCCACAAAGTATCGTCTTATTCAGTCCTATCGGGAGAATTTCAAAAAAACGTATCAAAAACTCTACCAGCAAACCCCCGAGATTGCGAGGTATTTCACGTACCAAAGGAATGGGCGAATCTATGGCCATATCGCCGTTGTAAGGGCATATGATCGAGCATGGTTAATTCAGCACCATTCTTCCAGGGCCATGGACAACAAACGGCCTGGGTTTCTGGTGTTAAAGCAAATCATGCACTATCTTAATGATATATATCGCCTGCCCTCTGCAAAAATGCAGTATGCGATGACTTATTTCCAGCCGGAAAACAAGATACCTGATCGGATATTCGGTGGTTTTACCAAGATACTTGGGAATACCCATGGTAGTTCATTAGATCTCTTTTCCTATTTGCCCTATACAAGACTATCCCTGGGAGCCAGACTCCCGGAAGGATGGTCATTGAGGGAATGTTCAGCTTCCGACTTGTGGGAGTTGAATCAGTCCTATGGCCATTACTCCGGAGGACTTCTGCTTGATGCTCTGGGTTTTGACCAAGAAGTTTCGGACGACCAATCCCTTGAGGAGATTTATAGCCGGCTCGGTTTTTTGAGAAAACTGAAAGCATATTCTCTTGTCTATAGGAGCAAACTAAATGCAGTTCTGATTGTGGAAAAATCTGATATAGGATTGAATCTCTCTGACCTCCTGAATGGAATCAAGGTCCTGGTAACCGAGCCAGATAACCTACCCTGGAATGTTCTATCCATTGCCATCTCACAATTGACGAGTGATTATCCAATGGATAGGGTTCCCGTTTTGTTTTACCCCTTAGAATATGTTAAAATAAAAAATATACCTCACGAGAAACAATATTGCCTTTGGATCATGGATGTCCAGTACGCAAACGAGTATATGGAATACATGCAGAGGAAATTCAGAATAAAATACGAATAGCTAATTCAGTTTGTTGCGTGGCAGACGTGGAGGATAGTGTGTATACTGTTATTCTTTCGGAGAACACAGAAGCCGTGGCATCAACACGTATAAACCCCAATATTGTAGAGATCTTTGGTCATTCGCACATCAGATCACTATTGTGCACAGGAAGTATTTCCAACTAACTGATCATTGTTGTGTATAATTGTCTATGAATTATCTCACGGAAACCATTGTATAAACTTCATGAATGATAAACCCTTGTACAATAGTGGCCTTATTGCGCCCTATATTGAATATTTGAGGAAGTATTACTCAGATGTAGATATTGATTCTATCCTGAGCGATGCCGGAATGACCCATTATGAGATTGGGGACAAGGGGCACTGGTTTACGCAACGCGAGGTTGATCTTTTTTACGAAACTCTGACCAAAAAGACCAAAAACCCGAATATCTGCCGCGACGTTGGCCGCTATACGGCTTCTTCCCAGACATCCGGTGCTCTCCGACAATACGCTTTGGGGTTCATAGGTCCTGGATCTGCTTATACTATGATGGAAAAAAATGCTTCCAACGTGAGCCGCGCCCACGTGTTCAAAACCAAGCAAATCGCCAAGGACAAAGTAGAAATTACAGTTACATTAGCACCAGGCGTGGAGGAAAAGCCCTATCAATGTGAAAATCGAATAGGGCTATTTGAGTCTATAGCCAAATTGTTTATCAATAAGTTTGCCAAGGTTGAACATCCCGATTGCCTTCACAATGGTGCACAAGAAGGTAGATATATCATCACCTGGGAAAAAACGCCCTCTCTTCTGTGGAAACGGGTACGGAATTATTCCCTTTTACTTGGCATCCTATTCTTATTGACGTTTTACTTCGTCTTGCCAGTCACACCTTGGGCTATTATTGCATCACTGTTCGCTCTTTTCACTTTGATATTTTCATTCTACACCGCACATCTTGAAAAGAAGGACCTCTTAAAAACAGTTGAAACTCAAGGTGATGTAGCCAAAGATCTCTTAGATGAAATGAATATCCGCTACAATAATGCATTGCTTATTCAAGAGATCGGTCAGGCCACCTCTACAATCGTGAATATTGATAAGCTTATCAATATCGTGGTTAGCGTTATAGAGAAGCACCTTGATTTTGATCGCGGAATGATCATGCTTGCCAATAATGAAAAGACTCGACTTATCTACTCGGGAGGTTATGGGTATAACAAGGAACAAGAAAAACTTCTGCAAGGAACCGAGTTTCACCTTGACAAGCTTGAATCCAAAGGAATGTTTGTGTCAGCTTTTAAAAAGCAGGAGGCTCTTTTACTTAATGCTGTTTCCGAAAATGGGAAGAATTTCTCAAAAAGAACTCTCGAATTGGCTGAACAGATGGGTGTTAAATCACTTATATGCGTTCCTATTATATATGAAAAGAAATCTCTGGGCATATTGGCCGTGGATAACGTCAAGTCAAAGAGACTCCTTACTCAAAGCGATATGAGTCTTCTAATGGGTGTCGGATCCCAAACTGCTATAAGTATCATCAATGCCGTGTCTTTCCACAGACTTCAGCAGAGCGAAAAAAAGTACCGAGACCTCGTGGAAAACGCAAATAGTATTATCTTGAGAAGGGATATCAAGGGGAACATCACTTTCTTTAATGAATTTGCACAGAAATTCTTTGGCTATGGGGAAGATGAGATAATGGGAAGAAATATATTAGGTACTATTCTTCCTGATACAGTATCAACAAAATGCGATATTGAAAGCCTGTCAAAAGTTCTCCACAAAGATCCGGAAAGACATATGGTCAGCGAGGACGAGAGTATTCTAAGCAGTGGTAAATCTGTCTGGATTGCCTGGACTTACAAACCCATTTTCGACGGTAGCAAGCAACTCAAAGAGATCCTCTGCATTGGTAACGATATCACAGAACTCAAACGTTCGGATAAAGAAAAAAAGACTTTGGAGGCCCAGCTACAGGGAGCGCAAAAGATGGAAGCCATTGGCACCTTAGCTGGTGGGATTGCCCATGATTTCAATAATATTCTCCAGGCCATCATTGGTTACACCCAGATTATGCTAATGGGGAAGGATTTGAGCGATCCTGACCATGAAAAGCTGGAAGCGATCGAATCATCTGCCCAAAGGGCCAGTGAACTCACAAAACGCCTGTTGATTTTTGGCAGAAAAGTAGAAAGTAAGCTTAGGCCGGTGGATCTCAATCAGGAAGTGGTGCAGGTCTCTAAAATGCTTGAGCGTACTATTCCAAAAATGATCAGTATTGAATTAAATTTCTCAGAAAACCTTCAAGTTATCAATGGTGACCCAGTCCAAATAGAACAGATTATGATGAATATGGGGGTCAATGCAAGGGATGCCATGCCTGATGGCGGTAGGCTGTTCTTCGAGACAAAGAATGTTACCCTTGATGTGAAATTTTGCAAAAATCATTTAGGAGCCAGCCCCGGGGAATATGTTCTTTTGAAAGTTTCGGATACGGGGCATGGAATGGACAAGGAGTTGCAGGAGCACATATTTGAACCTTTCTTTACTACAAAGCAAATAGGAAAAGGAACCGGTCTCGGTTTGGCCATGGTTTACGGTATCGTAAAAAGCCATGGAGGCTATATCACATGTATGAGCGAACCAGGTGAAGGCACTGCCTTTAGTATCTACTTTCCTATTATAGAAAGCGAAATAGACAGCCGGGTGTCGAAAGAGGCAGAAGCCCCCATAAAAGGAGGTACTGAGACTATCCTACTGGTTGATGATGAAGAAAGTATCCGACAACTCGGTGAGGAGCTACTTGGCAGTTTTGGTTACACGGTGCTGACTGCTCCGGACGGAGAAAGTGCCCTGGAGCTTTACGAGAAGGAAAATGAGCAAGTAGATCTGGTCATCTTGGACCTGAGCATGCCAGGAATGGGTGGAAAGCGGTGTTTGGAAAAGCTTGTCGAAATGAATCCGCGGGTAAAAGTAATCATTGCCAGCGGGTATTCTGTTAACGGACCAACAAAAGATGCGGTTGATGCAGGGGCAAAAGGCTTCGTGGGTAAGCCATACGAAATAAGGCAGATGCTTCAGGCTATTCGTGAAGTTATGGATAACAAGAAATGAAAAAAATGAACCATTTTTTAGCAATTGGTTTTATTGAGATTGCGACACTAAACCACAAAAAGGGTTGCGACTCTTTAGCCAATTAAACCAATAAAGGCTTCATTCCCTTACAGAGGATCATCGGGGTGTATGTGAATCGCTTCGGATCCTCAAAAAATCGCATAAAATCAGAATGAAATCCAGCATATCCTCCTGGGTAGTGTTCAAAAATTTCTCGGACTCTCATAAAGGCCACTTCTACTTTCTTCACCCAATTATAAGCATCCACATCACCCATCTTTCCGTAGATCAGGTGATGTGCCACGAGATCCATTTGTATTTCTTCATAGCCGAGATCATATAAATATGAATATAGTTTTCGTCCGGCATAAGGATCAAAGTCATACTTCTCTTCTAGTAGGCCCATAATATCATAAAGGGCTTTTTCCAATTTGTTGGGCAATTTGTAATGGCTCAAGCAGTTGTGGTCTAGATCCATTAGACAAAGA
Organism: Desulfobacterales bacterium; assembly: GCA_022013615.1. The sequence goes on from JAKLQB010000831.1 coordinate 6,665, forward strand.
TGCCCTCCAGGCTTCAAGCAATCCGTCAAGTTTCTCACAATTTCAAAACTTTCCAGGCGGAAATATTCCAGAAAAAATCGAACCCAAATGAGATCAAACTGACCTAATCCGTCTAAAGGTGCAGTAAAGTCATGAACCTGAAAGCGAATGCCTGGTTTTCCGTCGTAGTGCTTTTTTGCGTACTCAATTCGTTCTTCCGAAAAGTCCAGACCCAATAATTCACCATCTGGCTGAATCATTTCATGGAGAGTTGAGCTTGTCTTGCCAGGCCCGCACCCCACGTCAAGCACCCGAAGGCCGGGTTTCAGGCCACACCACATCGCCTGCCTTCGAACTACCACCGGATCGGTCTTAAGCTCGATACGAATAGATTCTTCCAGATTTTCCATCAAATAAGGATGTGGCTGATATTTTTTGGGAGTTTTCAAGTGGTTATCAGCAAGTCCAGCGCTGTATGTGGAACTATCGATTATATCTTTAGAGGCTCTAAGACAGGCCACAGGCAATCCCTTCCAAATGAATAGTTGCAGTTATCTTTTATAGATTGCAAACAAGAACTATCATATAATCGTAACTAATATAATATGTCAATAATTATTAACCATTTGCAATTATAATATTTCAAATTTACTCATAATGATAACATTTTATGTTCAACCCTCTACGGTAGTGTTAGCGAATTTTCCCCCCCCCCATCTGACCTCCCTCATCAAGAGGAAAGAAAACCAGCATTCTCATCGGCCCTTAACCACGTTTAATTCTCCTTATGATCGGTGAGAATGTGTCCCAAAGGGATCCTAATTCGCGGCATCCCAGGATTCTTGTAAGCACAAAATAGAGGACTACGCCAATCCCTATGAGACAAGATAAGTCCATGGATATACTCAATAAACCCGCACTCGAATCTGCGGTTAGCCATCTGGAATGGACGTAAAAAATCCCTGCTCCCATGATTGCTGCTGCAAAAGCACACTTTAGACCGGATATCAGTACCGGTCTCAGGTTAACAATGTGTATTTTTCTTTCCAGGAAAATGACCATGAGGCAAAACTGA
>JAKLQB010000832.1 GCA_022013615.1 Desulfobacterales bacterium
AGTTCAAATGACAAAATCCAAATGTCAAATCAAATCCAAAACCCCAATGTCAAAATGTTTTCCAAAACGATCAGTTATCTATCTTTTTCCCATTGTGCATCTCCACCAGTGTAGGTTGAGGTTGAATTAATGGGTGGACATATATTTTTTAGCATTTGTCATTTGACATTCATTTGAAATTTGCCTGTCGTAGTGAAACGAAGATCCCGCCGTCGGGGCCCCGTGAAATCTGCAAGCTATTTCACTGGGGGGCTTTGACCTTTGTCATTCGAATTCGTTTTATTTACATATTTGGACCCTTTTAGGCTCACCTTTCAAGCCACCCCTTGTAGGGGTGGTAGTTGACTAATGGATTCTTATGCAGATTGATCTATCGGTTCAGAATGTATTCAAGAAATTCCAGGAGTTCACTGCTGTAAATTCCGTGTCTTTTGAAGTAGAGAAAGGGCGCTTCTTTTCCATATTGGGCCCATCAGGCTGTGGAAAAACCACCCTTCTACGCTTGATTGCCGGGCTCACAGAACCCACCAGTGGCACGATTGAAATTCGTGGAAAAAGCATGGCCGGTATTTCGCCCAATAAGCGGCCGGTCAACCTGATATTCCAGCATTTGGCCCTGTTCCCCATGATGGATGTGGGTGAAAACATCGCGTTTGGTCTGAAAAGACGTGGAGAAAACAAGGCAGACATCAAAAAAAAGGTCAAGGCCATTCTGGAACGGACAGACCTGCCCGGGTTTGATACCAAGAAAATTGATCAGCTTTCGGGCGGTCAGAAACAACGGGTGGCCATTGCCAGATGCCTGGTATTGGAACCTACAGTGCTGCTGCTGGACGAACCATTGGGGGCCCTGGACCTTAAGCTGCGTGAGCAGATGAAAGTGGAGCTAAAGAAGCTCCAGGCAAAAGTTGGCACGACATTTGTCTACATTACTCATGATCAGTCTGAGGCCATGGTGATGTCCGACTCAGTTGCTGTGATGAATAATGGGGAGTTTGAACAAATTGATTCGCCACAAAATCTTTACAATAAGCCCAAAACACCTTTTGTGGCTCGGTTTGTTGGTGATAATAATGCATGGTCAGGCAGAATCCGGCAAAGTGAAGGAACAACGGCTGAAATTGGGACAGCCGAAGGCTCAGTGTTTAGCACAAAGGTTGATGAAACGCTTCAACCCGGTACCGAGGTCGACCTGTTTCTCAGGCCGGAAGCCATGGTGATCAAACCCGATCCCGGCATTCCCGACCTGAACCGATTTGAGGTTGTGGTAAAATCCATTCTCTTTGACGGTGCAAACAGCCGGCTGCTGGCCAACCCGCTTAATGCTGACACGGAATTGCTCATTGCTCTGCCCCAGAACCGGCAATATGACTATATCCAGGTAAACGACAAAATTGAAATAGGATGGGATAAACAGTCCGGCATCTGTTTTCCCAGGAAATAAACCCTGCAACCTTAAGCCCTGTCGAAGATCCCGTCTAAAGCGAAGCGGAAGCGGGGAACTTGTGAACGCCTACTAAAGTCTTAATATGAAAAAACAATTTCGATGGGGTCTCCTTTTTTTCCTGACGCCTGTTTTGGTCTGGCTGTTTCTCCTTATTGTGCTGCCCCAGATCGATTTGTTCATCATGTCATTCCGTACCGAAAATGATGCCGGTGAATTGGTATGGAGCATTACAAATTATTTAAATTTTTTTGGTGAGCCGATCTACTGGTTGACGTTTGTCCGCACGGCTATTTATTCTATCCTGGTAACATTCCTGACCTTTCTAATTGCCCTGCCTGTTGCCTTCTATATTACCAAAGTAGTGAAGCCCAAATTTCAAGGGTTTCTTACGGTGCTATTGCTGCTTCCCTTCTGGGTGAGCGAGATGGTCCGGATCTATGGATGGATGATTCTCTTGAGGGAAAGCGGAGTGATCAATCATTTTCTCCTGAAATTTGGAATACTGGATCATCCCGTAGAAATGCTTTATAAAGATAGCACCATGGTGCTCGGTCTGATCTATACCTCCATGCTGTTCATGGTGGTTCCTCTTATATCTGTGCTGGAGAGCCTGGATGACAGCCTGATTGAAGCCGCTTACGATTTGGGTGCCAATATGTGGAGTATTCTGTTCAAGATCATAATTCCGCACTCTACACCTGGAATCGTCTCAGGTTCCATTGTAGTATTCATGCTGACACTGGGAAATTACCTAACACCTAATCTCATGGGAGGAAAGAATTCTCTCTGGTTCACCGAACAGATATACAACCAGTTTATAGCCAGCTTTAACTGGAATCAGGGCTCTGCCTTTGGCTTTTTATTACTCTTTCTCTCTTCAGTCGTTATCTGGGTGGGGCTTAAACTGTCCAAACAAACCTTGAAGAAAGCGGTACAATGATTCGTTCTCTGCCAAATTCCAGAGTATATACATCGAGTTTTAAGCTGTATATTATTCTGTATTTTACATTCCTGTTTGCCCCTTTGCTGGTGACCTGCATACTGGCATTCAATGATTCCCAGTTTCCTTCCCTTCCCTGGAATGGTTTTACCCTGGAATGGTTTACAGCAGATTTGCCTGAACGGGTGGGTATATTCCATGACCAGATCAATTTAGACAGCATCTGGGTGAGTGCACAGGTGGCATTTTTCGTGACGCTGCTGGCAACGGCTGTGGGAACCTGCGGCGCTTTTCTTTTCGAGCAGGAGAATTTTCCTTTTAAACAGTTGCTCTATTTACTCATGATCGCCCCTCTGGTCATTCCGGGTGTGATCCTGGGAATTTCCATACTCATGTTTAGCACCACACTTGGCGCCTATTTTGAGGAAAGTTGGAATGTAGATGTGGGCCTTTTCCGGCCTGGCTTCTGGCTGGTCGTTTTGGGTCAGTTTTCATTTATCAGCACTTTGGTCGCCCTGGTGGTTTCAGCGCGCTTAAAGAAGTTTGACCCTACCCTGGAGGAAGCGGCTTTGAACCTTGGCGCCAACCGTTTTGAGGTGATCTGGCATATTACCTTAAAGTTCCTTCGCCCTGCGATTATTGGGGCGGGAGCAGTAGCGTTTCTAATGTCTTTTGAAAACTTTAATACCACCCTGTTTCTGGTAGGCTCCGAAGCGACTTTACCGATAAACCTGTATCTCCAGGTGAGGGATGGGAGCACGCCGGTCATAAATGCCATTTCATTTCTGCTAATCACCGGTACGTCTGTCCTGGCATTGGCTAACCTGTATTTCAGTCGGAAAAAAGATTAGTTTCCTCCGAGTATTGCTCGAATAACTGCAAACCCCTCCTTCTCAATGGCCGAAGCAACTGTCTCCTGGAGGTCCTTACCCGGGGTCAGGGCGACCATATAGCCTCCCATTCCGCCCCCCGTGAGTTTCGCTCCCAGAGCCCCTTTTTCGAGGGCCATGTTACACAAATAGATCAGTTTTTTGTGGGAAAGCCCCATGTCTATCAGGATTTTGTGATTTTCTGACATTAGCCCTCCCACTTGATTCATTTTGCCTGCCTCGATCCCCTTTTTCATTTCCAGAGCCTGTTCTGTAATTTTTTTAAGGCGGGATGAAAATAGCTCCGGATTCCTTTCGTTTTCTTTTTCTGTAAGACCATCAAGAGCTGCCGTGTTGGCAGTCACTCCGCTGTTGGCCAATACCACCTCAAAAGGTTTCTTGACTTGTATCCTCTCAAAAGTTTTTTGTTCGTCTTTTACCTGGTAAATCATGAGACCGCCGTAACATGATGCAGTATTGTCAACCCCGCTCGGGATACCATGATAGGCAAATTCTCCTTCCCAGGACACCTGGTTGATCTCGTAAATGGAAAGGCCCAGATTAAATTCTTCATTAAGTGCCCTCGCAAGCGAAACACAACTGGCAGCGCTTGCACCCACACCGCTTCCGGCCAGGAGCGTTCCTCCATAGGTAATCTTGATGGGATTTTTCTTTACATCGATTTTCATCACTTCAAGAATTCTATTAATTGATTCCACCTGCTGTTCTTTTTTCTTTTCCTTATATCCTGGAACCTCACGACGGTTATCTTCCAGTATCCATCCCTCCCCATCGAACCGTTGCACTTCTGCTATAGTTTCATAGGAGAGTGACGAGACAATAGCTGGGACTCCATAAAGGACAAATTGATCTCCTATAAGGATAGTCTTGCCAAAACCTTTGCCAATGCTCATTTTATACTCCTATCTTCTTTTTTAGCGTTTAAACATCTTGGTCTATTATTCCCTTTAATTCATCAAAATCTTCAATGATATATTCAGCGCCTGCCCGTAACAGCTCTCTTTTAAGAATATCCGCGTCAGGTGCTGAATAGAGAACACCAACCCCAATATACCCTGCACTCGATCTTGAAGCAGCTTCCATATCATCAGGCATATCACCAACATAATAGAATAGTGAAGCCTCGTTATTTTTTATCTCTGCAATTGCGTCAAGCATATACGGGTTCGGTTTACTGAGAGAGACCTTTTCGCCTTCCTGCTCTAATACTCTTCTCTCTTCTCTGGTACAGTCATCAAGGGCGAGGATAATTTCAAAATACTTTTTTAGACCAAAAAGATCTAAAGGATAGTCTGCCTCGGCTTTAGGCCGTCCTGTGGCAATAGCCAGGATATTGCTTTTTGAAAGGCTTTCAAGACTGGATTGCTTAACCAGGGGCTTTTCTCTATTTATGTAACCCTCGCCACCATATACTTTTGCAGGAATGCCATAAGTAGGTTCAAATAGATCTTTTCCGAGATATATTTCCTGAAAAATCTGCTTGATAACATTCCCACTTCCAATATCGCCAAGATAAAGGCTCATGATGAATTCATGATCTGGTTTTCCCTTTTGTTCAAATAAAGTCGTTAAAGGTTTGCCAGTGGATTTTAAAAATTGGGCAAGTTCTGTAACGTCAAAACGGCTGATAGTCTCTTTATG
>JAKLQB010000833.1 GCA_022013615.1 Desulfobacterales bacterium
AAGGTTAATTACCATTAAACCCTTTTCATCAAAGATTGCCCTGTTCTCCTGAGCGATCCGGTCGTTGGCTTCCAGTATGTTTTTGATCACTGATATTTTCATAAAGCAACGCCTCACCCTTTTTATACTGTCATCAATTTACTTCCATTTTATCATTTATAGCAAAAGGATTGTGGGTTTCTCCGCCTGAGGCGGATCAACCCACACTACAAGATCAAGAATATCAGAGAATTGGACCTAACTTTTCACTCACACGAGAACTTTAAATGAAACATTGAGCCTTGCCCTGTAACTCTTTATCTTGCCGTTTTCGACAGTCACATCCAGCCTGGTGACTTCGGCAATCCTCAACTCCTCAAGAGTTTTTCCAGCAGTTTCAATTGCGGTCCTCGCGGCTTCTTCCCACGATTTATCACTTGTTCCTACCAGTTCAATTATCTTGTATGTGCTTCCAGCCATATCTTTCTCCTCCTTTTTAAAATATTTACCTAATGTGAAACATCTTTTAACTATTCAGGTTCTGGGTTCACGGTTCTGGGTTCAAGGTTGGTCGCTTTTGAGTAAGGCCTTGTTTGGCTAAACGTGCTTTCAATACAAAAGTGAGGACAGCACCAATGACAAGGAGTATCCCTGCTGTCATAAACGAAGAACTAAACGTGCCGGTACTGGCATTCAACATCTGGGACATCCTTCCCATTACGAAACCACCCACACCCCAAGCAGAAAAAACAATACCATAATTCATGCCAAAGTTTTTTAATCCCCACAGGTCCTTGGTATAGGAAGGGAAAAGTGACAGGTTTGTCCCATAGTTAAAACCCATAAATATGGTCAGCAGCACCAGAAAAATGGCACTTGTGGTTTTAGACCCCATAATAGGGATGGCGGCAAACATCAATAGGGCCTGAAAAAAAAGCATAACAATAAGAGTATTGCTGCGACCGACCTTGTCTGAGATAATTCCGGCAATGATGCGACCACTGGCATTTCCTATGGCCAGGACCGCAACCACCAGAAAGGCCAGTTCACCCATACTCGCCTTGGCCATTCCGGCAACACTGCCAATGACCATTAATCCTGCTCCGGCCCCTATAAAATAAATAAGCCACAAAATATAGAAATCGGGCTTCTTCATTACCTCTGAGGGTTTAATATCCTTATTATTCATCGCAATTGCTTTTGATGAATGAATGGCTGAAACGGCTTCCGGAAGCCATCCGGCAATTGTAGCGGTCAAACGTATGCCTTCTTTCTCCTTACTGACCGCGGGTGCTGCCTCAGCATCCTCTCCGGGCACATAGCCTGCCGGTGGATTCACAAGCAGCATTGAAAGAGCGCAGACAACAATCATGAATGCTATTCCGAAAAACAGCATGGCCTTTTGCAAACTCCATATTCCTAAAAGGTATTGTCCTAACGGTGCAATATAAACAGAGGCAAGACCAAAGCCTGAAACTACCAGCCCTGCGATCAATCCGGTTTTCGCGGGAGGAAACCACTTGAGGGCAGGGGGAGTTGCTGATGCATACCCGAAACCAATACCCACGCCTGCCAGCACTCCAAATCCAAGGACCCAGCTCACATAATCAGTGGTTTGTGAAATCCAGATAAAGCCAATGCCAACCAGGATACCCCCGATGAATGCAGTTATTCTTGGGCCAAACTTGTCCTGGCACTTTCCGGCCAGAATCATAGCAAAGGCAAATACTATACAGCAAATAGCATATGGGTCATTAAGTGAGGCAAGGTCCCAGTTAAAGGCGCCTTCACCCCCTGTCTCGATGGATTGCTTGATCGAGGCCTTAAATATACTCCATGTATAGAGAATGCCGAGGGCAAGGTTGATACCTGTTCCTGAAAAGGTAACCTTCCACCCCTTGTTCTTAACTGACTGTGACATAATTATCTCCTTTGCATAATTACCCTGTTGAAAAACGGGGTTATCCCCCTGCACATCCCACCAGGGGGAGGAATACATGGTTAAAGGCTTTTCCCCGGGGCGTAATGTAACGTTGCCCGGGGAAAAGCCCGTACAAGGGGGGAAATAATTGGCCAGCAGGCACTAACTTGCTGTTCCCTGTGGCTCAATGAAAAGGTCTTAATGATTTGATTAAACTACTGTCTCCCTTCCACCAGTTTATCCACAACCTCAGGTTCAGCCAGGGTGGAGGTGTCTCCAAGCTGGTCAACCTGCCCTTCGGCGATCTTCCTAAGAATCCTTCGCATTATCTTGCCGCTCCGGGTCTTGGGAAGGGCATCTGTGAAATGCAGCTTGTCCGGAGATGCAATTGGGCCGATTTCCTTTCTCACATGTTGCACAAGGGCCTTTTTGAGTTCATCTGAAGGCTCAAACCCGTGTTTAAGAGTTACAAAGGCGTAGATACCCTGTCCCTTAATATCATGAGGGAAGCCAACCACCGCAGATTCGGCCACTGATTCATGGGCCACAAGGGCGCTCTCTACTTCTGCCGTCCCCATCCGGTGGCCTGAGACATTGATCACATCGTCTACCCGGCCCATGAGCCAGAAAAACTTGTCCTCATCCTTTCTGGCGCCATCGCCCGAGAAATAGCAGCCTGGCGTCTGGATGAAGTAGGTCTCCTTGAATCGTTCCGGGTCACCATACACTGACCGCATAATACCGGGCCAGGGCTTCCTTATGTATAGATGCCCTCCTTCGTTTGCTTCTGCTTCTGTGCCATCAGCCCGAAGAACTGCAGGGTCAACGCCAAAGAAAGGCCGGGAGGCTGATCCGGGCTTCATGGGAAAGGCCCCGGGAATGGGCGTGATCAAGAAACCACCTGTTTCCGTCTGCCACCAGGTGTCCACAATGGGACATTTCTCTTTTCCGATAACCGTGTAATACCACATCCAGGCCTCAGGGTTGATGGGTTCCCCGACACTACCAAGGAGTCTCAGGCTGCTCAGGTCTCTTTTGGCCGGCCAGTCATCCCCATTTCTCATGATAGCCCGTATTGCTGTTGGCGCTGTGTAGAAGATGTTGACACCGTACTTTTCAACGATCTCCCAGAAACGATCGGGTTCAGGGTAGTTGGGAACACCCTCAAACATAAGAGATGTCGCCCCCAGGGCCAGAGGCCCATAGGTAATATAGCTGTGGCCGGTGACCCAACCGATATCGGCAGTGCACCACCATACGTCCTCATCCCTGTAATCAAAGCAGTATTTGAGTGTTATTAAGGTGTAGAGGAGGTATCCCGCCGTTGTATGAAGCACACCTTTGGGCTTTCCGGTGCTGCCACTCGTATATAAAATAAAAAGAGGATCTTCCGCATCCATTGGCTCGGCATCGCATTTTGGAGAGGCATCCGCCATGAGTTCATGCCACCAGTGGTCCCGGCCCTCTTTCATGTCTGTCTCCTGGTCTATCCGGTTGACCACAATGCATGTCTTGACATCAGGGCACTGATCCATGGTAACGTCTGCGTTTTTCTTGCTCGGCAGCACCCTGCCTGATCGGTATCCGTGGTTGCAGGTTATGAGTATGTTTGATTCGCAGTCCTGGATCCTGTCCCTCAATGCCTCCGCGCTGAAGCCACCAAATACTATGCTGTGAATAGCGCCAATCCTTGCACAGGCCAGCATGGCAATGGGGAGCTCCGGGATCATTGGCAGATAGATGGTGACCCTGTCTCCTTTTTTCACGCCAAGTTTCTTGAGCACATTTGCAAACTTGCACACCTCGCGATGAAGCTCCTGATAGGTGTAAGTCTTTGATTCCTCAAGGGGCTCTCCCTGCCAGATAAGAGCGGCCTTGTTCTTTCTCCACGTGTTAAGGTGACGATCCAGGCAGTTATAAGAGACGTTCAGCTTTCCCCCGGCGAAGTAGCGTATAAAGATATCGTCCTTAAAACTATATTCCTCCACCGGCCCGTCCCATTTTTTGAACCAGTCAAGGTGTTCCTCAGCCATCTCGGCCCAGAAACCCTCTGGATCCTCAAGGGATCTCTTATGGAGCTTTTCGTATTCTTCCATGCTCTTAATGTAAGCCTTTTCAACAAACTCCTTTGGTGGTTCAAAGACCCTCTTTTCCATGTACACTGATTCCATTTCACTCTTCTTTACTTCCATTAATACATACCTCCAATTTTTTTATAGTCATAATTAATAGTTCAATTTGGCTACCGTTCGTTTCAAACACTCCATTCTCCATTTCTTGGATTAACATTTACTAAATGAATGAACTTTCATTCATTGTTGTGACGGTAACACTGCTTATGCATAAAGTCAAACAGTTTGTGACTCTTTAAAACCGCTTCACTTCTTGGGTTTCTTTTTGCCAAACAGGCTAAAGGCCGATGAAGGGGATTCCACTACCTTCTTGATTTTTTCTTGAATATCCTCCTTTTGCGCATCGTCCTTTTTTTCCCACGCGCCTTCTATCTTGGCAACCAGTTCGTCGATCTCACACGGCTTGGTAAGATAGTCATATGCGCCAAGTTTCGTGGCTTCAAGGG
>JAKLQB010000083.1 GCA_022013615.1 Desulfobacterales bacterium
CCCGATACTCGCCTGTGCTGCACTTTGATCGCGCCAGGGTCAGGCAGAAGTATGTGCTTGAGCGCATGTATGCAGAAAGTTACATAACGCGCGAACAGTTAATTGATGCATTGGAAACCCCTCTTAACATACAAACCACCACTGAAAACACTTTTGCAAAGGCGCCATATTTTAGCGAGCACGTACGCCGATATCTATTAGCGAAATACGGACGGGAGCTATTGTACCGAGGGGGACTTAAAGTTTATACAACTCTGAATCTTAATATGCATCGGGCAGCAAGGGAAGCCGTAGAAAAGGGCCTGCTTGAGATGGATAAAAGGGAAGGATTCAGGGGCCCTGTGAGACATTTGACACCTGATGAAGCCCTTGTTTTTAAGAAAGAGAAAATAGAAGAATTTACGTCATCACCACCTGAAGTGGGTTCAGTTGTCCAGGGCCTCGTGGAAGAGGTAAGCGATGAGAGAAATGAGGTTTTGGTTCGAATGGGCGAACATCTGACCCTACTGCCACTGGCTAACATGAAATGGGCCAGAAAACCTGACCCGGAGGTTGCCTATTACGCAACAGGTGTAAAGAAGCCCTCTCAGGTACTGAAACAGGGAGATGTTATCCTGGTTCGCATGTTGAGGGAGATAAGTGAACCCTCTGCCGCCACTGCAACGGACGAGAGACCGGGTTTTGCCTGGGAGGTTTCATTAGAGCAAATACCAGAGGCCCAGGGGGCCATTTTCAGCATGACACCAGGGACGGGTGAGGTAAAGGCAATGGTCGGAGGAAGGGATTTTAGTGTCAGCCAGTTTGACAGGGCAACCCAATCCAGACGCCAGCCCGGATCTGCCTTTAAGCCACTCATTTATGCTGCGGCCCTTGATTGGGGCATGAATCCCGGTGAGGTTATTATTGATGCCCCTTATATATCCGACCAGACTCCTGACGAGGAAGCCTGGAAACCGAAGAACTACAAGGAAAAATTCTTCGGACCCACATTATTCAGGACAGCACTTGCCAAGTCCAGGAATGTCATCACTGTCAAGATATTGAGAAAAATCGGTGTCGAATACGCCATTGACTATGCGAAGAGAATGGGGATCGAATCCCCATTGAGCCCTGATCTCTCCCTGGCCCTTGGTTCATCAGGCACTTCATTGATGGAACTTACCAGGGCTTATTCGGTGTTCGCCAATGGAGGTCTGCTGGTGAAACCCATCTTTATTAAACGAATTGTGGACCGGAGCGGACAGGTAATTGAAGAGAACCAGCCTGAAGCCGTTGAAGTTATCTCAAAGGAGACCGCATATGTGATGACTGACCTCCTGAAGGCCGTTGTCCAGGAAGGGACAGGCTGGAGAATAAAGGCGCTTAAAAGGCCGGCCGCCGGAAAGACAGGAACAACCAATAATCTGAGAGATGCCTGGTTTATAGGGTATACGCCAGAACTGGTGACAGGGGTTTGGGTAGGATATGATGATCAGAAGACCATGGGTAAAGGTGAAACAGGATCAAGGGCTTCAAGTCCTTTGTGGCTATATTATATGTCTCATGTCCTGAAAGGCACACCGGTGGTTGATTTTCCAGTTCCCGACGGAGTTGTTTTTGCAAAGATTGACGTAAACACAGGTCTTCTGGCTGGACCTTACTCCGATAAAACCGTGCTCCAGACCTTCAAGGAAGGGACTGAACCAACAGAATACTCGCCCAAACCAAAATCTGCCAAGTCTGGCCAGTTTTTCCAGTTTGACATGGATCAAGGGAGTTAAAAGTGCCTAAAGTGAACTAAAGTGCCTAAAATCCCTAAAAATAAGCTCATGAAACTTGAAAATTGTCGGAGCGTAGCGGAGATCCCGTCTGGAAAAAAGGGAAAGCGGGGAAACCTGCAATGAGCAACCAGTAATCACTGTCCCACCACTTAAC
>JAKLQB010000084.1 GCA_022013615.1 Desulfobacterales bacterium
AAACACCTTAAAACCAATACCAGATCGCCAATACCCAATACCACTTAATTGAGCGATGCTCAATCAGGCGGGATAAAGCTTATTGCTGACGGAGGAAGAGCCCATGGAATTGATCTCATGCTACCTTTTTCAGGGTCTCACTGAGGACCAGGAAAACAGGGTTACCTCTGTGATCAAAGAGACCTCCATGGATAGCGGTCAGCGGATTTTCACCGAGGGTGATGAGGCCCTAACGCTTTATATTCTCAAAGAAGGCGCTGTGGAGCTCATGACAGTAGTTGAAAATGATTTTGAAATGCCTGTTGCCATCTTACGCAACCCGGGAGATTGCTTTGGAACCCCTGCCCTTTTGAAACCTCATGTACATAGTCTTACCGCCCGCTGCGTTGAAAAAGGCTGTCTTTTCACCATAAAGCAATCCGACCTGCAAGAACAAATAACGAATGATCCCGCACTTGGGTGCATAATAATGGCCAATCTGGCTGAACACTTTTTAGAAAGACTTAAAGAAGCCAGAAAAGAGCTAAAAGTACTCTTCAAGACGCTTCTGAGATTTACCAGGTCTTAGAGGGCTCACCGGGAGGCTTGATATAGCCGCAAAAAGGCACAAAATACACAAAAATATAAATTTGGACTTTTTACAAGACCATCAGTCTTGACACCCGGACTGCTCTATCGAGGTTAAAATGGGATCAAGAAAGGGCAAAACATGTATGAGGTCGCGGCCATGCCGGAAACAATTCATGACGAGCTGGATAGACGGCTCTTTCATCTCAAGACCCTGTATCATGTGAGTCACGAATTGCTTGGTATTGTCGAAGTCGAGGCGATTCTAAAGAATTTCTTGATGATGACCACGGGCAACTTTGGGGTTATTGAAGGCCTTATCTTGACTCAGGACGTTCCTTCTGAAGAGATAACCCACTTTGTTTCTGTGGGATTTGGAAACAATGAACGTACGGAGCTGGAGGAGCATGGGAACCGGCTTTTACTGGACTTGAAGAAAGATGGAGTAGTGGTAAATGGCCACATGATCGAAGATACCGGTATCCTGCCTCCGTCTATAGTCTGCGCGCTGCCTTTTTCTGTGGATGAGGCGTGTTTGGGTCTCCTGGGACTCGGCTCCAAAATTGTGGATGAGACATACAGTGATGATGATAAGGATCTCCTTGAAACCCTGGTGAATAACCTGGTTGTTTTCCTGAAAAATGCAAGGGCCACCGAGGCACTCAAAGAGGCATATGAGAAGATGTCCAGTTTAAACAAAGCCAAAGACAAGGTGATAAACCACCTGTCCCATGAATTGAAGACGCCTGTTGCTTCGGTTATGGGTTGCCTATCAATACTTAAGAAAAAACTGTCACCCGTTCCCGAGGAGAACTGGCAGCGTACCATGGCAAGGGCACAGCGAAACGCGGAGCGTCTTTTGGACATCCAGTATGAGGTGGACGATATTATGGAGGACAAGGAATACCGTAGCCACAACATCCTCTCCTTGCTGCTGGACCAGTGCACTGATCAGTTAGAACTCCTTGTTGCCGAACAGGTGGGAGACGGCCCCGTCGTTGCGCGGATCAGGGAGCGTATTGAAGAAATATACGGAAAAAAAGAGAGTGTACCTGAAAGTATTTTTCTTGACCAATTTGTGAGGGAAAAAATCGAGGAGATCAGACCGCTTTTCTCACACCGCCAGGTGGACGTGATAACCGATACTGAGCTAACACAACCTGTTTGTATGCCTTTAGATGCCCTTGAAAAAGTGGGCAAGGGCCTGATCAGGAATGGTATAGAAAACACTCCCGATAATGGAAAGATTGAGATCGCAGTAAAAAATAATGGGCAGGGTGTGGAACTCGTTATTCATGACACAGGTGTTGGTATTGTGCCAGAGCATCAGAGGCGCATATTTGAGGGGTTTTTCCCCACACAGGAAACAACAGCGTATGCTTCCAGGAAGCCATTTGTTTTCAATGCCGGAGGAAAGGGGGCAGACCTCTTGCGCATGAAAATCTTCTCTGAACGGTTCAACTTTAAACTCAACATGACATCTTCAAGGTGCCGGCACCTCCCTCTTGCCAGTGATGTATGCCCGGGCAGCATCAGCAAGTGTGATTTCTGTGCCAAAGTGGAGGATTGTTACAACTCAGGGGGAACAACCTTTACGGCTATTTTTCCGGTTGAGCCCCCACCTGCGGACCATAAGTGCTAAGTTGTTTTTACGCCGGGGGACTGCGGAAGGAGTAATGAAAAAAAATGAACATCGAACACCCGCCTGCCATGCATCACAAACGATGGTGGTATGATCATTGTCACCGGGTCGAGACACGAGGACATTCTACCAAGACCACCCAAAGGCATTGCGGGCAGGTCGAACGTCCAATCACGCCAAGGCGTGAAATATTGAATGAGAAATGACAAATGCTAAAAAATATGCGCATCCACTAATTCAAACGCAGACTACACTAATGGTGATGCACAATGGAGAAAAGAGTAAGTTCTCAAAAAGTTCGGGCAAATCCGCTGGTGTAGGGCGGCATTTTATATGCCACCGTTATTGGCGGGGTATAAAACCCCGCCCTACAAGAAACAAACCCGGGCTTATTGAGATGTTAGAAGCGCTCGTGTCAGGATTATTGACAAAGGCCTCACTTCAGTTCTTGGAACAATCTATTTGGAGGAAGGATAC
>JAKLQB010000085.1 GCA_022013615.1 Desulfobacterales bacterium
AAGGCTTAGGCCTCTCTTTTTTCTGCTTTCCTGCCAACTCTGCGACTATCAGGGGAAAGACGCATATCGTCTTTCGACCATCTTTGAATACCTCCATGCAGCTTCTTTACTCCATGATGACGTTGTGGATAATGCCGAGAACAGACGAAATAGACCTTCGGCCAATCATGTCTGGGGAAATCATGCGGCGGTGTTAGAAGGGGATTTCTTGTCTTCAAATGCATCTTTAATCGCAGTGGGCTCCAATAACTTGCTATTTCTGAAGCGGCTTACAGAAACCGCCAAGCAGATGGCAGAGGGGCAAATTATGGAATTAGTCCATACGGATGACTGGGAAACCAGCAAGGAAGAGTACATGGAGATTATCACTGCCAAGACTGCTGTTCTAATGTCTGCTGCGTGTGCCTGTGGAGCCATTATATCTGGAGCTGAAAGGGAAGCCGAGCAGTCTCTTGGGCAATTTGGGCTTAACATGGGAATGGCTTTTCAGCTCATGGATGATCTGCTGGATTATACTTCATCGGAAGATGTGTTTGGAAAGCCGGTTGGTAAGGATCTAAAAGAAGGTAAGATCACCCTGCCCTTGATATACACCCTGCCAAAAATTGAGGCGCCTGAGAGGAATAGACTTGAGAATTTGTTTAAGAACCACCAGGCCACTGAAGAAGATTACCGGCAACTGATTGGTCTTGTGAGGAGCAAGGGGGCTCTCGATCAGATTAAGGATGAGGCAAGGTCTTATGTTGACACGGCGGCAGGGTGCTTGAGCAGGTTCCCGGATTCGCCCGCCAAGAGAGGGCTTCTGGAACTGAACCAGTTTATCGTGGATAGAAAGTATTGAACAGTAATCCTTCCATTATCTGAACCGTTTTGAACCGGAAATATTAACAATCGTCAATCGCCAATCGAAAAGGACCAATCGGTCCTATTTTCCAAAAGGACATACGGGGTAATGACATTTCTCGCAATTCAGGCATAAACCCCCATGGGCCAGTGCCGCGAGATCCTTCCTTGTTATAATCTCTCCTGCCAGGACGCGCGGGAGCAAAATGTCTAATACCGTGGCCTTATAGAAAAGAACACATGCCGGTAGCCCCAGAACAGGCACGTCACCGATGTGCCCGTAGAGAAACATGGCTCCCGGTAGAACAGAAGTCCCATACACCACGTCTTCAGCACCAGCTTCCGCTATTGCCACACGACTTATATCATCCGGGTCAACACTCATACCCCCTGCCACCATTATGAATTGTGCCCCCCTTTTGAGCAAATCGTCGATGCATTTGACAATCTCGGCCTTGTCATCGGGTGCAAACAAAGGTTCTTTTATCTGGCAACCAAAAGATGCCAGCTTTTTTCTGAGTATGGGCGCGAACTTATCATTAATAAGGCCACTGAAGACCTCGTTTCCTGTGATAACGATCCCTGTTTTAGGCTGTGAAAGCGGCTTAACAGAAAAAATTCCACCCGCAGCCTCTGCGATATGTACGGCCGCACTCAGCGTCATCTCATCAATAATCAAGGGAATTGCCCTCGTGGCACAGACTATTTCTCCTTTTTCCACGACTGTGTTTGTGTGCCGTGAGGCGCAGCAGATTGTGGGAATGAGGCACAACTCGGTCAAGGCCTGGACATTCACCTTTAGAAGACCCTTATGTGCCGCCTTCAGACTGATTTTACCTTCCGAAGGCTGGCTATCGAAAACTACACCTTGACCTGTCAGGGCCTTAGCAAGCCTGATGGCGGCCTCGTCCTCATGGATCTCCCCGGGCCCGATGTGCAGGACAAACAGATGTTCTTTTCCCAGACGCCTGAGGTGTGGAATATCTTCTTCCCGTACAATGTGGCCTTTTCTAAATGCAACCCCCTTGAACTGACCAGGCCTGATTTCTGTAATATCATGGGCAAGGACTTTTCCAACGGCCTGGTCAACGGGGATGGTGCTTGCTGAAGACTTGAATTTATTGGGCACGGATTTCCTCCGGGATCTCGAAGTCAAATTTCGGTTTTCGGCCTTATCTGTCCTTGTGATTTTCGATTAATGATTGCCAAAAGCCACCAATAATCAATAGTCGATAGTCAATAGTCAATATTGTGCAGGGTTTTCGGCAAAGCATTAAACACGGATACGAAGCAGATCGCTGCCCACTATGAGCTCACCTTTGTACGTCTTACGGCATTGTGCTGCAATGTCGGTTGCGAGGCATTCGGGGTAAAAATGGGTCAGAAGCAGTCGTTTTGCCCCGGCCAGGCTGGCAATGCGGCCTGCCTGAGAAGGGGTAAGGTGCCCTTCTACTTCTTTTCCATCCGGAAAAGAACACTCCAGAATCAGGAGATCCGCTCCCATGGCCAGATCCACAATCTCATTACAAAAGCCGGTATCCCCCGAATATACAACGCTATTCCCTGACCTGTCATCGATACGGTAGGCAATACTCTCGGGCGTGTGTTTAGTGGATTGCACTTTAAGCTTAAAGTTGTGGTAGTCTCTTTCCGGGTTAATTCCGACATCAATCTCCTCGATAGTCATGATCTCGGGAGGAAGAGATATCCAATCAGCATAGGCCTCCTGGAGACGTTGGATAAATTCCTTTATTCCACGGGGCCCGGTTATAACAAAAGGCTTTCTTCTTTTGAGGATGGCCGGGTTTCTGGTAACAAACAGAAGATGGATCAGATCTGCTGTATGATCGGGGTGAAAATGAGTGATGAATATCCGTCTGATCGCCTCGTGTCTAATACCGGCCCTTGTCAACTGCCGTAATGTTCCTGGTCCCATGTCGAAGAGAATTGGATCAGCGTCGGTATTTATAAGGGCCAATGAAGGTGAGGCCCTGTAATTGAGTGGGATGCCGGTTCCAGAACCCAAAAGAATCATTTCCATTGTTGTATTTTCCGGATTTGTTGAAATTTTGCCGCAATGTGCGAGCA
>JAKLQB010000086.1 GCA_022013615.1 Desulfobacterales bacterium
GCAGAAGGTTCAATACTCCAAAAACGGGAAAAAGAAAAAACCCATTTCAATATTACCCGGCTCGTTTGATCCATTGTCTGTCTTTTATGCCTTTAGGTTTTTTGACCTGAAAGAAAATACTGTCCTTGAAGTTCCAGTAATGGATGGGAAAAAGTGTGTAATAGGGCAAGCAAAGGTCATAAGAAGGGAAACAATCAGGGTGGAAAGCGGAACCTATGACACCTATTTGGTAGAGCCTGATCTAAAGCATATTGGCGGTGTATTTAAGAAGAGTAAAAATGTGAAATTCAGGATATGGGTCACAGCAGATGCTCGAAGGATCCCCGTGAAGATGGAGAGTGAAGTGATAGTTGGAAGTTTTGTGGGGGAACTCATCTCAGCCGAAGGAATTGAGAAGAAGGGCTATGCAAAATTACAATAATGAACAGACGCATACCCCGTTTGCGGGTAAGTTCTCAATAAGCCCGGGCTGAATCTAAAAAATCCCCCCTGGCCCAGACCTGGCCTTGATACTTTGCGAGAGTGGCTGATCGAACATAACTGCTTCGTTAGGTTACGACATATGTCCACCAAGTCGCGCCTCCCAATCCCGCCCCGGTCTCGGGACGGGGAGGGCAGGCCTCGATCCCCCTTTGCAAAAGGGGGAAGCAGTCGAACTGCCCGGACTTATTGAGAACTTAAATAAAAAATAAGCAACTATTTCTAATTGCATATGAATCATCTGACCGGCTTTTGCCATTCTTTGGCAAAAATCTCGGCAATCTTGTTTATCTGTCCGGGTTCGATCTTAAGTGCCTTGGCAATCTCCTCATATAGTTGTTTCCTGTCTTTATTTTCTGCATCAATGAGACTATTCAGGTCTCTTTTCTCCTTCAATCCCAACCCTTTGGTGTCTCCCAGTGAGACATAACCGTTGTCGCCCTCTTTAAGCATCCCTTTTTTGTAATAAGGCTTCATCTTGGGATACCGGTCTTTCATTTTTTCCTTCAATGCGCGGATTGTAGGATTGGCAACCGAGGTTACTTCATCTGCAAAGGCCAATGGGCAGGAAAAAGCTAAAATAATCTGTTGTAAAAAAGAGGTTTTTTCCTTCTTTATGGATTTTTTTTGCTCACCACCACTCTCTCTTATTTCATTCACAATTTCTCCTGCAACGGATTCCACCTTTTCTGCAGGAAAGTAAATATTAATGGTGACACATGCAAATATCAATACTGAGAGAAGTGAAGCCGCTACTAACAAAGTCCTTCGATAAAATTTCATTTTGACCTCCCGTGTATGTTCTATAGCTTCCAATATAAAGTTATTGGAGTAATCTGACATATGATCTTTAAAAAGGTTTCCCGCCTGGGCGGGGTTACTAAAAGAAACTGGAAGCTCGATAACCCCTAACCCGGATAAACCGGAAAAGTTACAAGTGAACTAAAGGTTGAAGTGAACTAAAGTTAATGAGTCGCTTCGCTCCATCTGTTTTATAAAAAATAGAATTCCACAACTTTAGGCACTTTAGATCACTTTAGACACTTCACACTTTTTCAATTTTGCAATTTTCTGCGCGTTTTGAGCAGAATTTTATCGCTAAGGTACTAAAAATGCCATCTCCGGTCGGGCACTATTTAATTACTGGCCCGCTGCCTTTGGCAGTAATACGTTTTACTCTTTTTACCATATCTTTGAAGCTGATACGATTGCCAGGATTCTGATTTACAACATTTACACCTGAAAAGCCACCCCTTTTCACCAAAAACTCATTTCCTCCTTCCTTGATGGTGCCGTTGACTTTGAAAACATCGTTTTCCAGGGATGCACGCAAACCGATTTTTTTATATGGGAACTCCTTGAAAAGCATGGCAAAACTACCGGCAAGTCCCACAAAAGGGCTCTGACCTCCACCGATTCGGGCGATATTATCCAAGGCCTTTACGCTAATCCTTTGAGGCACGCCTTTTGTCTTGACTGTTTCCAATAATAGATCAAACTTTTGAGGTTGACCATAGGCGATCTCCAGGCCTTTAATGTGTCCCTTAAGCACCCCTTCAACCTTCCCAAAAGAGGTGCCTGCGGTCATTTCTGCCAGGCGCAGCGCATTCAATTTGGCACTCAGCCTAAAAACGGGGGTGGAACCGAACATCTCTGAGGCACCGAAATCGGAGACAATAACCTCCCCATTGAAAACCTCCGCCTTTATCTTTCCATGGGCGCTTAAGGTGCCTCCTTCAAAACGTATGGGATCCAGTTTCCCGTATACTGTTCCCTGTACTGGTTGCGGCAAAACCCTGGATAAAAGAGGTTGGATGTCAACGGCGTTCATTGTCAGGCTGGTATCAATGGAAGGTCGTGAACCGAATATGTCTTTACTTATTATGGGCCCCAAATTGACTTTCCCTCCCGGAATTCTAAGAGTGGTTGGAGCCTTCACAGATAGCGAGTTCGGTCCGGCATCCAGTGTAAGTGACAGCGACTGTTCGGGGAGCATGGGAAGGTTCATGGATCGGATCGATAACGCCCCTTTTTCCGTCTTCCTTACCCTTTCAGCCTTTTTAGCCTGGTACCAGACAGGCAAATCAAGATTAATCCCCTTAAAAGAAAATCCTTCCTCGCCCGATGAAAGCGTCCCATCATGCCACATGCAACGTCCCGTGACCATCCAGTCCGTCCCAATACCTGCCAATTCCATGTCTGCTGAAATGGTGCCTCCTATGTTCAGGGAAGTGAGAAAACGTTTCTCTGTCTGAAACGGCTCTAAGATGAAATGGCCAAACACCGGTTTCAAGGCCGTCCTGGGGATACTTACGGAAAGCTCTATTCGCTGATCCCGGGATTTATGAAGAAGAGTTCCATGCATATCGAGCGTCAAAATATCTTTCAAGCCGAACCTTAGACCTGATAACTGCAGAGATCTTTTTGGAATTTCGTATTTTATCTCACTGGAAAAGAAAAACGGATTGTTGTTAAGGTCGAGATAGAATCGATCATATAGAATCTCGCCCCCATCTGCTTGAATGGAAGTGTTGGCAACCATATAAGCTTCTTTCAGGCCTATCTCACCATCCATTTTAACCCTAACAGAGACTTTCTCGCCCATACAGCTTGAATCCCTGTTTTCAAAAATGAGCTCATGAAACTCCAGCTCAGAACTAAATGACCAGGGGTCTTGTTCTTTTTGGGCGGCCGTTATGTGAATAGAGTCTACCCCACTAAATTGCCATCCCGAAGGGAGCAGGTTCAGGGCAAGGGCTGTTTCTAACAAGTTTGTCTGTTTGCCCTGAAGCACCATATTCATCTGTTTCCCATCAACTCTCAGGGACAATAAGAGGTTTTTCAACAGGGAGGAGTTGAGCCGGATCCTGGGGAGATGCAGAGATCTTTTTTCTCCATCAACTGTGCCTTTTTGAATATTCACACTGATATCATTAATCAGAATCTCCTTTTCCCCTGCTGCAGCTCTCGCCTGTGGAACATTCGCCTTTAGTTCCTCAATCTCAAAAACAGGATATTTGCCCGAGATAGACAGTCCCATTGTAAAGGGTTTAAGTGCTACTCCCTTGCCCGAAAGAGTGATTTTATCACCTTTTATCCTGGCCGAAATGCCTATCCCACTAAGCTCTCCTTTGCCCCGGATGTCTCCTGTGATGCTGCCACTCATTTTCATCTCTCCGGTCGCATAGGAAAACCGGTTTTCTTTGAGCCCGGCATGAAGGTCATAACCCCAATCCCATTGTGCATTTGCCTTCATACCGTCTATTTTGCCATGGAAAGTGACAGGTCCGGATAGCACGACAGGCTCCATTTGTGATCTTAGCTCGACTGGAACAAAGGGCATCGTTTTTTGGGGTAAAAGGTGACCATCAAGAAGTTCGATCCCAACATGGGTTTCAGATCCAAAGCTAACATTTAAGCTGCCCTTTAGCCCAAATATCTCATTTATACCCAAATGAAAGTGCGAAGCTCTCAGCTTGTTGTTGCCCAGATCGAAGAATCCCTGTGTTTTAAGATGCAGGTTTAAGGGGTCTGACCTTGTTTCAGGTATCCGCTTAAGGACTGCCCCCTCAAGAACAAGATCCAAAGGCTCAAAGGCCACTTTTTTAGAGTTGTGGTCGTAAACAAGCCTTGCCGTCACGCCTACATTGTCCGCACTTGCCTCCGGACTTTGAAACATTGCCCCTGTTGCTGTCAGCAGGCAGCTTATCTTCGGGTCAACAAGAGATATGGCATGATCCGTAGTGATAAGAATGTGAGGGGCCATGAAGCTTATTTTTTGGGAGGGCCATTGGAACCGCATCTCACAAGAGATCTCTACAAGATGATCCGTATTCAGATGCGCGTGAATCCCACTGATCCGGACGGCCTGATCCTCAGTTTGAGCAACCATATTCCCGTTGACAATTTGTGCGGCTTGAAATCGCATGTCCCTGAACAGAAAAAGCGCAATTAGCCTTTTCACAATCCGTGTCAGAAATGAGGGACCTCCAGGTTTCTGCTCGATCCGGGGAAAGAGCAGGTCATGCGAAACACGAAATGAAAAACCGTCAATCTTGAGATTTTTAAAGGTGAGGCATTTGTGTCCGAAAGACCCTTCCAGGGACATGTCCGCAATGAGCTCAGAAATTTCCAGGTAAAACCCCCTAAGATCTTCACCGGGCTTGAACAATATCCCTTTTGCCAGAATTCGTAAGGGTTTGAGGGAATAAGAGAGGTTTTTTATTTCAAATGAAGCGCCGGTGGATCGAGCAATGGATTTTTCTATCAACGCCTTTACGGCAGGGGGATGGAAATAATAGTACAGGATTGCACCGCAAAGAGAGGCTATAATGAGCAGAACGCCAATGCAAAAGACCAGGAGGAGTTTGTTTTTCGTTTTCATCAATCAAGATTTAGCCAATTATTTGAGTTGGTTAATCGTCGACTTGGTAAGTTCTCAATAGATTCGGGCTGCACTAAAAAAATCCCCCCGTCCGCCTCACTCCGCTTGGCTGGAGGGCGGGCCTCAATCCCCCTTTGCAAAAGGGGGAAGCAGTCGGAATGCCCGGACCTAACCATTCCCTTGTTCTTTTCATTATATCCCCCTCTTCCCTTGCAAGGCCCTTAAAAAATGCAAGCGTTTCCCTGATGGAGTTCCCGTTTTTCTTTAGAACAGACTCAAAAAAGAGGAAATTCTCATGATAGAGGCCAACGGACATAAGATAGGCGTTATTCAACTTTGCAGTGCCAAAACGGGTAAAGCGGTCAGTGTGTAATCTGTTTTTCAGACAATTGAATTCCTCAATGGAACGGGCAAATATTTTTTCCCTTTCAGTCAGCTTTTCCTGATAACTTATGGGGGAATCGTAAAGGTGTTTCAGCTTTTCCAAAAGCAATTTTAAAAAGGGCGAAAATATACGTTCGTCTTCAATGGATTTTTGTGCCTCTATGGTCAGGGGGTGGGTGGGTCCGTAAGTCTTTTTAAGAAAAAGAAATGCCCCCGCCTTTCCCACCAGGACCGCCAGCCCTTCATTGAATTCCCCCTGCCCCTTTACATACAGGGTGGTGTGTGTCATTTCATGGAGGATAATCTCAGCAAGGTCTACGGTGGAGCCTGTTACCAGATTCATGGTCACAGGATCCCTGAACCAGCCTAATGTACTGTAAGCATCGGCCCTGCCTATGATCACATCCAGATCCTTTTTCAGGAGTTTTTCTTTCTCTGCCTTTGCCTTTTTGAGATCAAAAAAGCCCAGGTATGGCATGTCTCCCACAACCGGAAACCACCAGGTTATGCGGTCCAGACGATCCTTTGGTGAGGCAGAGACCATGTATATGGGGGCTTGCGGGGACTCC
>JAKLQB010000834.1 GCA_022013615.1 Desulfobacterales bacterium
ATATTCATTTGAACGAACTGACATTGGAAGTAAAGAGAGGCATCAGGGACGCCGGGGGAGTTCCACTGGAATGGGGTGTGCCCGGTGTTTGCGACGGCATTGCCATGTATGTGGAAATGAGATTAAGCCTTCCAAGCAGGGAACATATTGCGGATAATATCGAAATTATGGCCTTGTCTCACTCGCTTGATGGCTGGGTTGGCGTTACGAACTGCGATAAGATTACGCCTGGAATGTTAATGGCCGCCAGTCGCCTCAACCTGCCCGCAATTATTCTTACAGGCGGGCCAATGAAGGCCAATGTAATAGACGGAGAGAAACATCATCCTATTGAAGGCTTTGGCATAGTTGGCCGGGTAAAAGGTGGGAACATGACAGCGGAACAGGCGGAAAAATTGCTTCCACAAATGACCTGCGGGGCAGGCTCCTGCGTTGGTCTTTATACTGCAAATACAATGGCGGTTATTACAGAGGTATTAGGTATGTCAGTGACTAAATGCGCAACGACCATGGCAATAGATCCTGAAAAGAAAAAACAGGCCTATGAATCTGGAAAAAGGATTGTCGAGCTTATTAAAAAAGATATAAAGCCACGCGATATCATGACAAAGAGCGCATTTGAAAACGCCATCAGGGTGGATATGGCCATGGGAGGTTCGACAAATGCGGTTTTACACATTCCATCCATAGCAAAAGAGGCAGCCATTGATATTGACGTTGACCTGTTCAATGAAATTTCAAAGGAAACGCCCAATCTGTGCTCCATAATCCCTGCAGGCACTTATGAGATGGCTGATGTTGATGGGGCTGGAGGAATACCCGCAATTCTCAATCGCTTGAAAAGCATGATAAAAGATTCTCCTACTGTGAACGGTATATCCATTAGACAGGTAGCAGAGGAAGGAAAAGCATTAAATGGTGATATGATAAGAACTGCTGAAAATGCATACCATTCCGAGGGCGGCATTGCAGTTTTGAAAGGGAATATTGCAAACAGCGCAATAATAAAGCAGACGGCCGTGGGAAAAGAGATGCTTATTCATTCAGGACCTGCCAGGGTTTTTCATACGGAAAAGGAATTACTGGATGCCATTGAAGCTAAGAAAATCAATGAAGGTGACGTGTTGGTTCTGCCGTTTCAGGGACCGGCAGGTGCCCCCGGTATGCCTGAGATGTTAACCCCGACAGATGCAATCAAGGGGGCCGGCTATAAAAAGGTTGTATTAATCACTGACGGGAGATTTTCAGGTGCCACCACTGGCCCATGCATCGGACATGTTGAAATGGAGGCATATAATGGCGGGGCCATTGGTGCGATAAGGGACGGGGATATAATAGAAATAGATATTCCTGAAAGAAAACTGAATGTTAAATTAAGTGATGAAGAGATTAAAGTAAGGTTAAAGGAAGTTAAGATACCGGAAAGAAAACTTACATCCCTGTTAGATGCATACAGGAAAAAGTTTGCGGGAATAAATTGTTACGGTAATTAAAACCAACGTTGTTTAACATCTTTTGTAGGCCAGGAATCCTGCTAAAGGTTAACTTACTCAATCTGGATTATTTAACAAAGGAGATTAACCAACATGATCTCGAAATGCAACTGGAAATATGACGAGAAGAAACATGCTGGTGTCGACTACAACAAACCTGATCAGGTCAGAAAATATGATACCAATCACCAGAGTTTTCGGGACTATAAAAAAGAAAGCGACGGCATAATCAATGCCCTGGGACTTGGTTCTGAACACACGGTGATTGATATGGGTTCCGGTACAGGAGCATTCGCACTTCATGCTGCCAGGTGTTTCAAGATGGTCTATGCCGTTGACGTGTCGAAAGCGATGCTTGATTATTCACGCCAGAAGGCTCAAAAGCAGGGTCTTAATAACATTGCATTCTGTCAGAGCGGGTTCCTGTCATATGAGCATAATGCAGAACCGGCAGATGCAATGGTCTGTGTAGCAGCACTTCACCATCTTCCGGATTTCTGGAAACTGATTGGACTCAAAAGAGCATTAAAAATGCTCAAACCTAACGGCAGATTTTTTCTTTTCGATGTGGTATTTCCCTCAGACATAACTGACTATGAAAACAGTTTTAATGAATGGGTTCAGTCAACCAGGAACACGGTAGAATCTGATATTGCTTTAGAAGTGGAAACGCATATCCGTGATGAATACAGTACCTGTGACTGGATCATGGAGGGCTTAATTGACCGCGGCGGGTTTCATATAGACAGCACACAGTATACGGATAGATATCGTGCCACGTACGTATGTACCAAGAAAATATAGCGGGAACATCTCTTTAATAATCTGTCAATTTCTTCTCTTCAAATATTGGTAATATTTATTCGTTGCTTTTGTTTCGCCTCCCGAGGGCTATTACCCCACAAACACAAACTCATTAAAACTTATGAAATTAACAAAATGAAATACGAAATAAAACCAATTGGAATTGTACATACCCCATATAAAACAAAAGAAGAATGTCCGATACAAGGCGCCATAAAACCTGAAGGAAAAGGGCAGGTTGAAATATTCTCAGAATATGGAGAAGGGCTAAAAGATATTGAAACCTTTTCTCATATAATACTATTTTATATATTTGATCAAGCAGGAGAAATTAAATTAGTAAGACCAACTTTCCTGGATGACTCTTTTCATGGTGTTTTTGCCTCAAGGCATCCATGCCGGCCTAATAGTATTGGGATTTCAATTGTTAAAATGGACAACCGACATAAAAATATTATTGAAGTAAGCGGTATAGACATTTTAGATGGCACGCCATTAATTGACATCAAACCTTATATACCGAGATTTGATCATTTTGCTGACGCAAACAACGGGTGGACCGGGACAATAAAATTGCGTCCAAAGCCACCTGGTAGAGAATAAAAATGAAATACGGGGTTGGGGGGACGGTCATAGCTAAATAAGTAACTCAGTTTTTATCCGAAAATTATTTGACTTCGAGATTGCTTCGCCCTTGATAACAGCATACCCCACTCCGGGCTGGGACATCCCCAGCCTTCTCGCCAACTCTCTTTGCGCAAA
>JAKLQB010000835.1 GCA_022013615.1 Desulfobacterales bacterium
CGGAGCTTTTTCATCACCGCCGCGGCTTCTTTCAGCGTGGCGCCGATGATGAACTGTTTGCCCATGGAATGAATATTCTTGGCAATACTCTTTGCGGCCATTTTGGCCGTTAATGAATCGGGCTTGACCATTTTAAGACCCCACTGCATGGATTTGGGAAAATCCTGGTCCGGCCGGCAGAAATATTCTTGAATATGCCTAGCAACAGATTCAGGGCGGGTCAGGTAGGGGAAGACGTCCACGAAACGGAACATTTCCTCCTTAAAGGCTTCATTTTTCATAGACCAGTCCATCACTTTTCCGGTCCAGTAGTCTTTCTTAAAAAGGGAGGGCTTCTCACCTTCAGCCAGATCGTAGAGGCGCAATCCAGTTGCCGTGACGCGGTCTTCAAAATTAAAGGCCATTTTTATCCTCACTTTCTTCATACGATATGTTTCCAAGTTGTCTTTCCGTTTAGGGCGTGCGTACCCGTTGCGCCCCGGTGTTGGACCGGGAAAAGCGCGCGCACCCTAGATGCCTAAAACATCTCGGCAATACCGAATGCTTTTTTCAACCGCGACACGCTCCTTGCGCCGTGCTTCTCCCGGCCCGTCCGCTCCTGCATCCCATTCCACCTCAATATTTATCCGGTTCATGGATGACCGCTCACATATGATCTCATAGGCCCTTTTCAGGTCGATATCCCCATCCCCGCATGCCACACCGTGAAATCTGCATCCATATTGATCCCTTTCAATCCGGTGATCACAGAAATGATTCGTAAATGCCCGGGGGGCGAGTTTCGCGATGGCATACATGGGATCTTCCAGTACCATAACTGAATTAACAGTATCAACACAGGCACCGACAAAAGGATGATCCAGTTCGTCAATCAGCCAGAGGATTTCGCTTGAAAATGTTTCCGTGTGATTTTCTATGGCCAGTTTTACATCGGCCGCCTCGGCAATGGGTGCCGCATTATGGAGGCGTTCTGCAATCTTTTCCAGTTGTTCCATGACAATGGGATGATGGCGGCTGGCACAAAGGGGACGGGGGCGTCGCAGATCAAGACTGACCTTGGCGATAGCGGCCCCAAGTGTTTTAGCAATGACGATCCCCTCTTCAAAGGTATGGTTCAAACGCTTATCAAACTCTTCATTCAGGGAGAAATTATATTCCAGGTAAAGCCCCCGCTCTTTTGCATACGCGCTGATTTTCTCAAGGTTGTCCTTCTCCGTGCTTTCACAGTCCGCGGCGGTCATATGGAACCCGTCCAATTCCAACTGCTCGGCCTCATCCATTAGTGAATAGATGTTCATAACCCTTGGCCATTGCAACTCATATCCGCCCCAGTTCTGACCCATTCCATGCAGGTGAAAACTGTATGTATGCAATCCTAACAACATGATTCATTCGCCTCCGCGTTTGTATCTAAAAAAGTTCTAGGCTTGCTTATCTTTACATTTTCATTCTTGTCTCCTTTTCGTGCGGATGGCCGCCAGTCAATCCGGCCAGAATATTACACGGCCTAAAGTCCATTTGCTTCCAGGACTTCGGCCACGTCATCGAGACCTACTCGCCTCAGTGTTTCTTTGGTGGGTATCCCGCCTTTGCTCCAGCCCCGGGCCCGATAATACTCATCCAGCAGTGTATCAATCTCCGCCTTGGTCAGACAATGACCATCATTGGGGCCGCTCGGTACTGGCTTATCATAGAAACGGGGTGGGGGATAATCCAGATGCCGGCCAAAGCCCGGTATTTCCCTGGCGGAAAAGGCCCGGGTTAAGTGCCATATTCGTTCGGATATTTTGATGATGTCGTCCCAGCTTTTCTCTTTGCCGGTAATCAGACGGTAAAGTTCAGCATAGTTTTCCACTTCAAACCCCAGTTCCATCAACTGCAGCCTGCAACAGCCCAGTGCATCAAATGCCGGCCTGGTATGCTGGGATTCGATCACCTTTTGCGGCTTACCGGTCAGGGTTGCCTTGGGCATTTTTTCTCCGGTTCTACCGGCAGTGACCAAATCATGTACGTTTGCGTTTGAACCGGTCATATCGTGTCCCAGCACCCAGGCCCGGTTATGGTGGGCGCCGACATCCGCGGTCATGTAAGCCAGCATCATGGCCGGCGCGTTCCGGCACTCATAGCCGGTCCATTCCAGGCCCTTCACATGGATGGCAAATTTTTCCGATCCCTGCCCCAGCCTCTCGGAAGCAACTTTTACGCCCTCCGCCAGCAGATCGCCTATGCCCTTACGGTAACAGATTGAGTTTAATAGATAAACAACTGATTCCAGATCGCCAAAGCGAAGTTCCTTGCCCACCTGCTCTGTTGTTAGGATGCCTTTTTCGTAACATTCAATGGCCCAGGCTGCCACTCCCCCGGAAGAAATGGTGTCAAGACCTAATTCATCGCAAATATAGTTCGCATAGGCAACATCCTCAATCGATTTTAGTAAGCAGCTTCCACCAAAAAGCGCAATGGTTTCATATTCCGGCCCTTCAACATATGCAGATCCCAAACTAGTTTTCGTATAACCGTATTTCCCGCATGGAGTCGGGCAACAAAAACATGCCTTATCTGTAATCTTCAGCTTCTCGATGACTGCCTTACCATTGATATTCCTGTAGTGATCGGCTTGAGATGTTTGAAAGTTACGAGTGGGAAATGCACCGACTTCGTTCACCCAGTCCGTGATTCCTGCGGTACCTTCAGGCGTCCAGCCCTTAAAACCCGGTTTGGCGTATACTTTTTGATAGGCTTCTTTCCCTTTGCGGTATGCCCCGTCAATGTCAAAAACAGGAAGGCGGCCGTTCCCCTTAACGGCGATCGCCTTGATATTTTTGGTCCCGAGTACGGTGCCGATTCCGGTGCGCCCGGCCTGACGGCCGAAATCATGCGAAATACAGGCGAACCGGACGCCATTTTCACCGGCGGGTCCGATGGTGATGATCTGGAAGTCCTCCCCCAGGTCTTTTTTTAAGGCCGCTTCGCAGCTTATAGCCCCTTGGCCCCAGTAGGGGGTCGCGGACCGGATCTCCACCACATCGTCATCGATGAACAGGCAACTCGGTTGCGCGGCCTGGCCGGTCAACACCAGCGCATCGTATCCGGCGTATTTTAAAGCCGGACCGAAATGTCCGCCCATGTTGCTGTCGGCATACCCACCGGTGGCGGGTGATTTGGTCCCGAAATGCGTTTTGCCGCTGGCCGGCAGGAAATGGCCGGTCAGTGGTCCGGTAGCCGCTATAAAAATATTATCCGTATCGTAAGGGCCGGTATTGGGGGGTAACTCATCGAAAAGGATCTTCGCCACAAAACCTCTTCCACCCAAAAATTTGTTGGCCATCTCTTCGGAAAGCGGATCTTTGCTTATTTCCCCGCTGCTCAAGTCGACGCGTAAAATGGTGCCGGCATATCCGTAAATCAT
Source organism: Desulfobacterales bacterium (assembly GCA_022013615.1). The sequence goes on from JAKLQB010000835.1 coordinate 3,410, forward strand.
TTTATTAAGCCTCTTTTTGCTGATTTTCTACCAGAAAAATGGCTTCCCGCGGGCATGCGCGCGCGCATGCTCCGCAAAGTGTACACTTTGCGGGTATTTCCGAGTGCTTGTGTTTAAAAAACACACCCCGGGGACATTCTTCCACGCACATCATGCATCCCGTACATTCATCATTAGCAATGACATACACGCCGTTTTCCAGATAAATGGCCTCCACCGGACAAACTTCGGCGCACTGCCCGCACTGGTCACAGAGATGAATCCGGTAATCCCCCGGCGCAGGAAAACGCCCTTCTATTCTTAGCATTGCCCGGGATGGGCACACTTCGCTGAAATTTTCCAAAGCGCAAACCAGACGGCAGATTCCACAACCGGAGCAGTTTGTGTGTTGCGCTATTAATTTCATCATGGGGCCTCGCAGATAAGGTTATTAACCGTCTGATTTCATCGATCAAAAAATATCTATCGCTTGGCCGACCGGCTGGCGGCACTAACGCTTTCTAGCGGTCTTTTTGCATTTTTCGCCTCGTGGTCACAACCTCGGCGCCGTAGCAAACAATCAAAAGAAGTAAAAGCAGTTTTCGTGCCAACTCGAAATCGGCAACATTAATAAATATCGTTTAGATAACGATTTCATTTCAGACGTTGGAACCATCCACAGTAACGCAAGAACGCAAAAATATCACATAGGGGTCAGTAAAGGGAGGGATAAAGCGGACCGAAAATAATTTTTCGTAATTGAATGGAAAACTGCAAAAATATTTGCAGTAACTGCAAATATTTTTGCAGTTTCGCTCCAAGCTCACCCGCTATCAACTTTTCTCTTCGAGGCGAGCCGGAGGCAGGCTTGTCAGGATGAGTGCGTTTGGCGCTGAAATTGTTTGCGGTCAAAACCGTATTTACGAATTTTATAGTTAAGCAGCTGACGAGAGATACCCAGGCTCTGAGCGCCCCGGGTAACATTGCCCCGGTGCCGGGCGAGTGCCTGTTGAATCGCTTGCTGCTCCCGCATTTGCTGCGCTTCTACCAATGTTTGGCCGTTGATGGTGGAATCCGGTGGGCCGGCATACCGAGGCAAGGGGTACCTCAGGGGCTGGGGATGCGCGTTGGCCGGCGTTTGGGCAAAATTACCCCCCACTCCCGACGTTAATGCCGCCGGGCGCCGCTCGGCTCCGTCCCCGTAAAAAAAGTGGGTCCGCAGGTGGTCAAGGGTGATGGTTTCCCGGTCCCAGGCCATGTTAATGGCGCCTTCCAGCACGTGCTCCAGTTCCCGGGCGTTGCCAGGCCACGGGTAGGCTAAAAACTGGGCCATCACCTCATCGGCAACCCCGGCAACCTGTTTGCCCAGCGCCGGACCGAGTTTGTTTAAAAAGTATTCGACCAGCGTGGGGATATCGTCCCGGCGTTCCCGCAAGGGGGGAATACGGATAAATACCACGCCCAGGCGGTAAAAAAGGTCCGATCGCAGGCTTTGTTCCGCAATGGCGCGGTGGGGATCCTGGCTGACCGAACTGATGATTTTCACGTCCACGTCGATCTCCTCCAACGACCCCACCCGGCGAACTTTTCTTTCCTGCAGGGCGCGCAGAATCTTGGCCTGCAGCCCACAGGGCATGGAATTGACTTCATCCAGAAAAAGGGTGCCCCCGTTGGCTCGCTCAAACAAGCCCGGTTTGTCCAGCGAACCGGTAAAGGCCCCCTTGGTGGTACCGAAAAGGATGCCTTCCAGCAGGTTTTCGGGAATCGCGGTGCAGTTGAGAGGAATGTAACGCCGGCGGCGCCTATCGCTGTAATTGTGAATGGACTGGGCAAACAGCTCCTTGCCCGTGCCGGTTTCGCCGCAAAGCATTACCGGCGAGGGCGAGTGGGAGGCCATCATGGCCGTATTGACGCAGTGCCGAAAATCGGCATTTTCACCGATGATATCGATGAAAGTAAAGCGGGCGTTGTTGTCGGAGCGGCGTTTTTTGCGGGGCAAGGCGATCGAGGCGATGGTTTCTTCGACCAGTTTGTAATCTCTGACAAAGCAAATGGCCCCGACCAGACGCTGGCCGCGGAAAAGCGGAAAGGTGTTGTGAATGGTGTTGGCTACCTTGCCCATCCGGGTGCGGTAAAAAAACGGCCGGTTTATCAACGGCTGCTGTTTTTTCAGACACTGCATGACCATACTGGTATCGTCGATAATATCGTAGACCTCCGTGACCCTTTTGTTAAACACTTCGGCCGGATCAAGATCGTCGATTTTGGCCATGGTATGGTTGTAGTAGACGATGACACCGGACTTGTTGACAATCACCACACCTTCGGCGAATTTGTCGAAAATGGATAGGAAATCGGCGTAATCAAGTTCAAGGTAGCGATTAAACTGGTGTTTCGATTTTTCTCCCATTTGTCTCCCCTTCTTGATAGAAAGGCAAGGCGGATGTCGGCCGAGCGCAATCCGAACAAATTGTTCAAGAGCTAACCCGGGATGCACCCAACGGCGCCCCTAAAATCTTAGCACATTCGGACAAAATCTGGAAGTTTTCCTAATTTTGCACATTACTAACGCATAAACCCCCTAACCCGAACAAGCCGGAACCAAACAGGTTGTAAAAAGTTGAATCGCCATTCATTCTTCTGAAAGCCTTTACAGCAAAGGCTTTCCGGGCCATACGAAAAATTTTTTTGCGCAATTTGAACACAAATATATTCCTAAGGGCCTAAATTGCTCATAGCGTAGAGATTCTGGATACTGAATGAAGACATTTAATAGTGATTTTCGTTAAGACGGCTATAATAAAATACTATTTTTTTGTTGCAGTTTGGTCATGAAAAGTTGCAACTGATCTGCTATATAAACAAAATGCGTTTGAAATACAATAACATTATTCTCTACTTGCAAAATGTATGGCTTACAGACATATGATACAGATTCTATATTGAAGAAAGGAGTCAGTGAAAAATGAGAGTTGCAATATACCAGACGAATCCGGTCCTGCTGGATCTTAAGGCCAACCTGGAAGATGTTATCGGCAAAATCCATCAAGGCCGGGAAAAGGGTGCTCAGCTAATTGTTTTCCCCGAACTTGCACTGACAGGATATTTTGTAGGACAGAAGTATCACACGGTGGCGCTCAGGCTTGATTCTAAGGAAATCAAACAGTTGACAGACGCCACGAAAGGGACTGCTGCTGTAGTTGGTTTTATAGAAGAATCAAAATCAATGAATTTCTACAACTCAGCCCTTGTGGCAGTGGACGGAGAAATCCTGTTCGCCTATCGCAAGTTAAACCTGCCCAACTATGGCGTGTTTGAAGAGCGGAAGTACTTTTCCCATGGAAAGCGGATCCCTGTCTTTAGGATCAATGATTTCACCATCGCCGTCTTTATCTGTAACGACCTCTGGCATCCTTCCTTGCCTTATCTCGGTGTGTGCCAGAAGGCAGATGTATTTGTGAGCATATTCAGTTCATCAGAGGGTGCCATGGGAACTGAGTTTTCTAATATTGAGAGCTGGGGAATCATTAATATGTTCTATTCCCGCGTTTTTGGTATTTACAACATTTGCGCCAATCGTGTGGGGGAAGAAGCCTGGGAGGAGAAGAGTTCCATACTGGCTGCTGAAACCGCTCAACTGACCTCAACAGAGGATGCCGATCAATCAGTACAGGAGCAGAGCTTTCGATTCTGGGGGGGCAGCGAGATTATTAATCCCTTTGGCCAACAAATTGCGAAGGCAGCTCACCATAAAGAAGACGAGATATTTGGGAAAATCTCAAAAGAGCTACTCCGACGAAAGAAGATTTTGCTCCCATACTTGAGAGATGATGACCGTTTTTTTACCCATCGTGAACTTCAGCGTATTTTGTATGAGAAAAAAGAGATTAAGACAGACTAAAAGGTTATTGAGCAGATTATTAAATAAGATTCAAATAGCATTGTTCTCATTGCCGCTTGTGCACGATCAAAATACATGTATTTCCATCAAGAAGTACAGGATTTACCCTATTTACTCCTGCCGCTTTTTTTGTTCTATTACAATTAATGACCTTCATCATACCTTACAAGGACATCCTAATTAAATCAGTCAAAAAAAAGCTGACGAGACTAACCGAATCCCATATCGGTTTTATATTTTCCGGGGGTGTTGATTCTCTCAACAGATTACGATTTCCTTAAGTGCATTAAGGGAGATAAGGAGAGGGAATTAAAGGCTAATTAACGTCAACCCAAAAACAAGGAGGAGACAAAATGCATGTATTTAAAAATGGACGATTGGTAATGACGTTTGCAGTCATGTTGTGTCTGGGGGTCGGTCTTCTGGGATGCGCAACCACCTCTCAGGTACAGGTCCTTGAAGAAAAAACCCAGCAGGCCCTGGACAATGCGGAGGAGGCCCTGAAGGAGTGTCAAAGCGCCAAAGCGGCCGTAGAGGATTCGTCCAAATATAGTGCTGAGGCAGCTGACAGTGCACAAAGGGCAGAGAGTGCAGCGTCAAGGGCTGAAAAGGCCGCGGTAAGGGCTCAGGAAGCCGCCACTCTTGCGGGAGTCCATGCTAGGAAAGCGGAAGAAATGGCCAAAAAGTGTGAGGATATCTTTGAGCGCATCACCGCAAAGTAACGGATAAGTGGGCGGGCATGGTTTGATAAACGCTATAACCTGATATTCTCAAGAAAGGAAATTGGAAGTCAACCAAAGCCGATGTTTATGATATAAACAATTTATTCACGGAGGGGTATAATCATGGCACAAAATAAGGAGAAAGAAAGTTCTGGAAAGGGGCTGAGTAAGGCACAACCTTCACTAAAGGTTCTAATCTGGTCTTGTGTGGCCTGCATTGTTCTAACAATTATTATAGGATTCACTTTGGGCGGATGGGTTACGGGTGGTACTGCACAAAATATGGCTGAGGAAAGTGCAGAAAAGGCTGTCGTCGATCGCTTGGCTGCTATTTGTATCGTACAATTTAAACAGGACCCGGAGAAAGACAAAAAGCTCGAAGAATTGAAAAAAACAGATTCTTGGGGGCGACGTGACTATGTAAAAAAACAGGGTTGGGCGACAATGCCCGGTGAAAAGGAAGCCGACAGTGAGGTTGCTGAGGAGTGTGCCAAACTGCTTATGCAGAGCAGCCATTAGACACCCTTTGCCTCCGACTTCTACGGACCGGTATAAACTGGTCCGCCTTCTTTTTAATCCCAGAACCCGGATGAAGGAATAGAAGACTCCATGGAAAAGATTCCTTATGACCTGGGGTACACGCGGAAGAGTAAAAATATCCGACACCGTAAAGCACCCCGTGACCCTAAACGTCAAAGGAAATTCCTGATTCTGGGGGGCGCAGGTATCATCATTTTGATCGCTGTTTTCGCTGTATCTTTCCGAAACGGAAACAGGTTTTCAGAAGATGCCCTAAACTTAATCCAGGTTAGGTTTAGCGGGCTTCAAGAGAAATTAAATCACATCGAGGCAATGAAAAAAAGAATTGCCCTTCTCGAAGAGCAAGAAAGAGGACTACAGCAGTCTGTATCAAAATTGGGTAGGTCTGGCAGATCTCTAAGAGGAGGTTTGGATATATTGACCCAAAAGATGGATCAACTACAAAGAAGAATACCCTCGGCTTCCACAAAGAATAAAACACCGAATGCGAACAGAAACAAACCGGCTTTTTATGCCAAAGGTCGCTACCACAATGTCGGCAGCGGGGACAGCCTATACAGGATCGCAAAAATGTATGGCATTTCAGTGGATGAACTCTGTCGTCTCAATCAAATCACCCCAAATCAAGTCATTCGGCCAGGTCAGAAACTATTGATCAGTCCAGGCATTCGCCAGTGAGGCCCCTGTTTCCAATTGTCTACTCTATCTCCTAAAGCCATTACAGGTAGATTGATTTTGCTATTCAATGCAACGGATTTATCGATGGGGAAGCATAAGGAATGACAAGGAATGTTATTTGCATTTTATTTGTTTTTCTACTTCTATTTTTCACATGCAAATCAGAAGCTCTGTGTGGGTTGCAGGGAAAGCCTGCTGTACTATTGAAAAATGCTGACCAGTGCCGTAAATCGCTGTATTACTCTATAAAAAAACAGAAATATCGCCACAACTGGCTAAAATGCATTCACCGATATAAAGAGATTTATACGCGTTATCCCAAAACCGACCAGGCAGCCTGGGCATTATATCAATCAGCCAGACTACTTACCGGTCTATACACTTACTCAGGGAGATCCAAGTATCTGGATGAAGCAGTTGATCTTTACCGCCGGTTAGTGGATAGATACAAGAATCATTGCCTTGCTGACGACGCTCTGTATCGAATCGGAGAAATTTTTTACAAACATAAAAAAGATCTCTCCAAAGCCTACGAGGAATTCTTAAAAGTTTCCACAAGATTTCCATCTGGAGATATGCGGCCTAAGGCTATAAAGAAGGTAAAAAAACTTTCTTCAGAGCTTGGTAAGAAAATCAAGCTTAGTTGTAAAAGGCACAATACAGCTCAAAAAGTAAAGCTGATTGCCGTAAAAGATATTCGGCATTGGTCGGCGCCTGATTATACGAGGGTAGTTGTCGACCTTGATCACCCCGTTAAATATGGCCACCACTTGCTTAAAGCGGATTTCAAACGAAAGAAGCCGCCAAGGCTTTATCTGGACCTTGAAAATACTCGCATCTCGGCTCAGATCAACAGGGTTATACCGATTAAGGGAGACCTGCTTCAAAGGGCCAGGGCAGCTCAATACACAAAAGATACAGTGAGAGTAGTCCTGGATATGGAAAGAATCGGGGAATACAAGATTTTTCATCTTCATGATCCTTTTCGAATAGTAGTAGATGTGCGGAGGTTTAAAGGAGGAGGCGAAAAGGATAGGCCGAAAACTGACCTGAAGAAGAGAGCCGCGATAAAGGCATCCAATGCCCCTCAGCCTGGGCTTAGTATTCAGACAATCGTAATTGACCCGGCCCATGGAGGTAAAGATCCGGGCTGTAACGGCCTGGGAGGCGTCAAAGAAAAAAATATTGCTCTGAGCATAGCCAAACTCCTGGCTCGGAGAATAGAAAAGAAAATCGGATGGGCTGTGTTACTCACAAGAGACAGAGACATCTTTCTGCCACTGGAGCAGAGAACAGCCTTTGCGAATATGAAGAAAGCAGACCTGTTTCTTTCCCTGCATGTCAATGCCAATAGCAATAGAAAGGTGCGTGGTTTAGAGACCTTCTTTCTCAATGTAGCGACCGATGTAGCCTCTATGATGGTTGCAGCAAGGGAAAATGCTTCCTCTGAAAAAAATTTAAGCGACCTCCAATCGATTCTTAGAGATCTCATGCTAAACAGCAATGTCCATGAATCGAGCAGATTGGCTAATGTGGTGCATAAGGAAATGGTGTCCCTGGTCAGCAGAAAGTATAAGCAAGTGAAAGATTTAGGTGTAAAGCAGGCCCCTTTCTATGTCCTGATTGGCGCTCATATGCCAGCGATTCTTGTCCAGACGGGGTTCCTTTCCAATCCTATGGAAAAGAAGAGGTTGCTCAGCAAGAAATACCAGGAATGTCTTGCTGAAGGAATCTGTGCGGGAATAGTCGCCTATATTAAAAACACTGGTGGGGCTTAAGGGCGTAAATATTGAAATATGATGCCCTTTGTTTTTTTGTAACCGTTCACGGGTTCAGAGTTCAAGGGTTGGAGAGCAATAAAGATTGAACGATTTGAAGATGTTAAGGATTGGCGGTTGGCCCGAGAGTTAACCCTCAAGGTCTATAGCCTGACAAAGAAGGCAAGTTTGCTTATGATTTCGGAAGGAAACCCTGAACGATGAACTCTGAACCTGTGAACGCCTACGTTTTTTTCAAAGAAATGCTATATGAGTTAAGGACATATCCATTAAAATGTAAACCCAATTCTATGTGTGGAGGATTCCATTATGATGAATGTATTACACAAAAAGGATATCAAGAAACTAATGACAAAACA
>JAKLQB010000836.1 GCA_022013615.1 Desulfobacterales bacterium
AAAAGGAAAATTCCGGTGGCAAATCCTGCTGAAAAGTGAAAGCTCTTCGCTTTTGCATCATCTTTTGGGCAGAATCGAAAAATCTGCAAGAAAGGACCTTAAATCAGCCGGTGTTCATCTCATCCTGGATATAGATCCGTATCAGATGCTCTGATGACTTACATATAGTTATACTTTAAACGGTTATAATTTTAGCTTTCTAATTCTTGGATGTGATCACAGTAATTTGGGCTGGAGTATTGGAGTATTGGAGAATTGGAGTAAAGGGGGTATCCACTTCGTGGGCCTCAACGATAAATCGTAGGTTGGGTTAAGCCGACGGTCTGCAACCATTCTTGTTGGGTTCGCTAATTTTGTTGCTATTTCAAACTGTTGAGGTGCATTAAGATAGGCGAACCCAACATAAATTGTGCCTACATCGCGCTTAACCCAACCTACTATATGCGCAAGGGCAGCGAAGTGGATACCCGGTTGGAGTATTGAAACAATAGTTTTGAAATTTCAAAAAGTCCTTTTAGGCCCATCACTCCAGTGCTCCATCACTCCATCACTCCAATAATAAACAACGTGCTATGGACAACCGATGATCCAATTGTTAAAAAAACGCAATTTAAGGCCGTGCACAGTATAGTGCCGCTGCCATATAGCCTACAACGCTACTGTGGTCCCCTGTGACGTCCCCTGAGTTTGCATAGTTAAGGACTACTGCCCGATCTGCTCCCAGCTTACGGGCTGCCAGCATAGTGGTGATTACAGGTCCACCTCCACATGCCTTACATTTTCCTGCTGATAAATCTTTGGCAAGCCCTTCCGGGTCAAATCCTTTTATACGCTTGATAAACTCAAGGTCCAATTCCCTGGCCTGATCGTAAGGGTAAAAGTGGGAAAGGTCGCTACTGGCCAGGATCAGTGTGTCTTGAGCGCTTCCCATAACCTGCACGAGGGTATTTGCCAGTCTGGAACAGGTGTTATAATCCTGTTGGCCCATAAGGATGGGGATAATTTGAAAGTTGTGCAGCACTGTCTGGAGAAAGGGCAACTGGATCTCCAGACAGTGTTCGTGGGCATGAGCTTGCCTGAGCCACCGGATATGAGGTCCTGAGTCCAGAATTCTTTTGGCCATTTCCTGATCTATTGGCACCACGCCAAGAGGGGTTTTGTACCCGGATTGTAGATTGACCGATACTCCTTCGAAACCCACCCGATGGCTCGGACCCACAAGGATGATCCGTCTAAACTGGCTTCCCTCAAGAAGCCGGTAGGCATGGGCCGCGACCTGGCCGGAATACATGTGAGCTGCATGAGGTACAATAATGGCCTTTAGTTGCCCATCTATATGGGGCGGTTTGACGCGTGATAAGTATCCTGCAATGCTTTTGGCCAGGGCATCTTGAGATCCTGGGTACCATGTGCCCGCCAGGACTGAAGGACGGACATCTTTGAGAGCACTTTGTTCTCCCGCTGCATAAGCGGGAAACAGCGAGAGAGCGAAGATGACAAGGTGTGCTAAAATAAAGGTTCTGAATAAATGTGTGCCCATTAACCAGTCTCCAGACCTCGTTAGGTGGTTAAGTGGTTTAATAGTTGAGTCGTTAAGTTGTTGTTGTTATGATCATATCTGTTATTTCCTTGAAAATTGGACATTCGGTGGTTAAGTTATAACGTTAAAAAAAGTAACAAATAAGGAGCATCTAGGGTTAGTGTGAAAACCAAGTCGGGAACATAGCACAAAAGCATTGTAGGGTCGGGTTTTATACCCGACCGGGGTTGCGGTGGCATATAAAATGCCACCCTACATGATGTGAGCAAAGGCTTTCATCCTAATCCGCAATGGACCACGAATATTTAATATAGTCCGGTACGATGAAAACATAAACTATAATTTTACACAAACACTAAGCCCCCGTTTTGTAACCTTCTGGATTTTAGTGTCTCTCAGATATACAAAGGGGATAAGGGCATTAAACAAACATTCATTGTTTCATCCCCGCTAAAGACGGGATTTCCGTTTAGATACAACAAGTATCCAGAGCCCAGTATACAGTATTTAAAATGTTCTTTTTGTGTGTTTTGCGCCTTTTTGCGGCTATATCAAACCTGGCTCAAAATTAAGATCTTGGCCTATATAGTCGGCCAACAAGGAGTTCAATATGCATTTCAACAGTAAATCAAAACTCTTGACAATATTTCTTCTGGTGTTCTTTCTTTTCAATTTCGGGTGCCAGAAAGAGGTGGAGGCCGACCCGGCGGCCCCTGATTTTTCGCTCTCAGATTTATCCGGCCATATGGCATCGTTAGAGGAGCATCGGGGCAGTGTTGTACTATTGGATTTTTGGGCCACCTGGTGTCCCCCCTGTAGAATGTCCATTCCGGAAATCGTCAAATTGCATGAAAAATTCGGGGAAAAGGGTCTTGTCATTTTTGGGATCTCCATGGATGACCCTCAGATGGTTACCGACGAACAGCTTCGAGTTTTTAAGGAGAAGGTTGGTATCAACTATAGCGTTTTGAGAGTAAGCAGACAGGTGTTGCAAGATTATTTTGGGAATGAACAGATATCTATTCCCACAATGTTTGTCATAGACCGTGATGGAAAGATCAGAAACAAGCTTGTGGGGTTTAGGCCTGGGGCCCTTGAAGAATCCGTGAGTGAGATCCTATAGGTGATTATCGATTTTCACACGCATGTTTTTCCTTCCTGTTTCAGGGATGACAGGTCGGTCTTTTTCTCTGATGAGCCGTCCTTTGAAAACCTCTACCTCTCACCTCAGGCAAAACTGGCGGGCGCCAAAGAGCTCATCAGGAATATGGATGAAGAAGATATCCATAAATCGGTGATTTTTGGGTTTCCCTGGGAAAATCCGGAACATTACCGGATACACAATGACTACATCATCGAGTCGGTTCACAGGTACCCCAATCGTTTAATCGGGTTTTGCTGTTTTTCCCCTCTATCAGCAGGGGGTTCACGGGAGGCAGAAAGGTGCCTTCAATCAGGACTTTCGGGTGTAGGGGAGTTGGCCGTCTATGGTACAGGACTGTCATCTGAAATTATCAATTCCCTGAAAGAGGTCATGGGCCTGTGTTCCCAATTTGATGTGCCCTTCCTGCTCCACACAAACGAACCAATAGGGCACAATTATGCCGGCAAAACACCTATGACACTCACCCAAATCTATGGTTTCATTAAAGCTTATCCTGCAAACAGGATCGTTCTGGCCCACTGGGGTGGGGGGATCTTTTTTTATGGCCTTATGAAAAAAGAGGTCAAGGAGGTTCTTAAAAACGTGTGGTTTGACACTGCTGCCTCCCCTTATCTTTACACCCCGGATATTTACAGAATAGCAGGGGAGACAATCGGTTTTGAAAAGATTCTTTTCGGAAGCGATTATCCCCTTTTGAAACCGCAACGATATTTCAAGGAAATGGAGTCTGCAGGACTTTCTCCCGGATCCCTGGAACAGGTGAAAGGGTCGAATGCAGCGAAGCTGTTATCCCCCAATAGCTGACATTTGTCCGGAGGGAAGGATTGAATTTTCGGAGGCCAAATAATGTGAATGGGGTTTTGTGAATGCGGCCCTTAAAAAAATCTGCGCCAGGTCATTGTCCGAAACTCCCATGCGCATAGGAGCTTTCAGGTCTATCTCCTGATCAAAGAGCAGGCAGGATCTCAGGTTGCCGGTGGGTGTGAGGCGAAGGCGATTGCACGTGGCACAGAAATGATTGGAGATTGCGCTGATAAAACCGATTTCACCAGGGGCTCCTTGAAACCTGAAACGTTCTGCCGGACCATCAAGTGTGTTGTTGGAAATATGAACCAGCCTCCCAAGGCTGCTGAGCTGTTTTTTGATCAAGGAGTCAGGTACATGCCGTAAGATGTTCTCTTTGCTTACAACGCCAATAGGCATGTATTCAATGAATCGGATATGATAAGGCTCGTGGAGAGTGAGTCTGGCAAGATCCAGGATTTCATCATCATTTATGCCCTTAATAACCACAACATTGATTTTAATGGGCTGAAACTTCAGCTTTCTTGCCAGTCGGATACCTTCCCAGACCTGCTGAAAACCGTCATAGCCTGTTATCTTCTCGTACTTTTCCCGACGAAGAGTGTCTAAGCTTACGTTTATTTTCTTAATGCCTGCAGATCTGAGCTTCTCTAAATTATCTCTGAGATAAATCCCATTGGTGGTCAATGAGACTTCTTTAAGCCCTGGCAAAGCAGTTAACCGGGGTATAAATTCGTATATATCTTTACGTACAAGCGGTTCTCCTCCTGTCAGGCGGATCTTATCCACACCGAGGTTCACGGCGATTCTGGCCAGTCGAAGTATCTCTTCATATGTTAAAATATCCCCGTGGTTCAGCTTTGCAATGCCGTCATACGGCACACAATAAAGGCATCTAAGATTGCATCGGTCGGTAACGGAGATGCGCAGGTAGTTGAGATGCCGATCGTACTGATCAATCAGTTGAATATGATTACTTCCCACT
>JAKLQB010000837.1 GCA_022013615.1 Desulfobacterales bacterium
GAGTATCTTTGCGAGGGGGAGAGGGTGTCAGGGTTTATGGTACAAAAGATTAGCGAGGAAGGTATTATTCTCATTAGGGGAGGCGTACGCTTTTCTGTCCCCGCACCTAAGGTCAAATTTTCCTTAGATCAGGGAGGTTAACGAAAAATAACAGTTTTCGGTCGGGCACTGACTATCTGTTTTGGATGAATAAACACTATCTGAAATTTTGAGGAGACCATGTATAACCCTAAAAGATTCATAAAGAGATCCTGTTTTTTACTTTTTGTTGTTTTTGGCCTTGCCCCCGGATGCTCTTTTATAGAGCCCCGGCCGGTGATACAGAAAGACCTTGATGAGATACAGCCCAGGGACATAATTCAGAGAGAAAAAGAGGTGAAACCTCCGGGCCCACCGCCGTTTTCAGAAAAGCTGAAACCGGCCACTACAGGTCTGACAAAACAGACAAAGCTTTATTCTCTGGTTTTTGAAAAGGCCCCTCTGTCGCAGGTTATCAACGCAATTACCAGTGATACGGATTTGAATATCTCTGTGGAATCTGCAATCGATCTTGAAAGACCGGTTACTGTGAAGTTGAAAAACGTTACCTTTAAAGAAGCCCTTGACATGGCCGTAGTAAAAGGTGCCGATTATGCCTGGAAAATAGAAGATGACACTCTTTATATAAAGAGATTTGAGGAGAGAATTTATCACCTGGACTATCTGGATATGTCCGGGGAAGTGGAGATTGAAGTCGGGGGTGACATGCTGGCCACCAGTGTCAAGGATGCAGGTGTGGCCGGAAAATTTCTGATTAAGGGTAAGAAGACAGTTGAAAACACTGATGTCTGGGGAGAGGTGCGGGCAACACTGGAGGCGCTTAAATCAAGTAACGGTGTTATACGGGTAAACCGGACCGCAGGCATTATATACATGGCGGATGCGCCGGGGAAGCTGGCATGTATGGTTCAATTCCTGGATTCTCTGTCTGAAGCCTTGCACAGACAGGTATTTATTGAGGCCAAAATCATGGAAGTAGTCCTTAAGGATAACTCCAGGTACGGTATAGACTGGTCAAAGCTGAACGTTGCATTCAAGTCAGACCTGGGTTTGCTCCCTGACAGCTTATTGTTAGACTTTAACAGGGGCGGAACTATTGTTCTGTCAGATGAATCCGCGTTCGCTGGAATTCTTGATTTTCTGAATACCCAGGGTGACGTAAGTGTCCTTTCAAATCCGCACCTTACCGTAATGAACAGGCAGTCAGCCTTAATGACCGTGGGGATTCAGTTTCCTTATGCCGACATAGATGGTGTGGACCGCGATAACTACACCAATGTGACGACCTATGGAGTGAACATCAAGCGAGCGGTTCTCGGCCTTCAGTTGGGAATTACACCCCAGATATCGCCAAATGGAATTGTCACACTCCATATCGTGCCTACCATAACGAGAATCATGGGAGAGGAGAAGATTGATCTTCCAACTTCGGGTACAACGGCCCAGACCATTTCCAACCCGATCATAGCTCTTGAGGAAATAGCCACTATGGTCAGGGTAAGGACCGGGAACTCGGTGGTATTGGCCGGCCTGATCAGCCAGATCAGGGAGTTAGACCACGAGGGGCTGCCATGGTTCAGCAAGATCCCTTTTATTGGGGCCTTGTTTAAAAACATTGAACAATCACTGGAAAACAAGGAACTGGTTATATTTATTACTCCATATATCAAGAACGTCACATGACGGTTTGGTTTTTTGGAAAAGCATGATAATTTTTGTCACAAATATTCCGGCTTTTGTCATAAAAATTTTCCCATTCCTCAAAATCAACTCAAAATGACCCGAATGGCTCATTATTACCCCCCCGAAGAACAGCCCAAATAGGCGCACGTCTGTGAATCGTCCGCCGATTTACTAAGTCTATTCAATAAGTTACCTCTTTTAGAACTAAGCCTTTTAAATCGGCATCTAATTTGCATAAAAATAAAAAAGAAGTTCATAATTTCTTAATAAGCAGGGGCAAACTCAACCCCCTGGCGTGATGAAGTGTTCCTGTAAGGATACAGGAAAAATACAAATACTTTATTTAAATTTGAGGAGAGATAAAGATGCTTAAGATGAAACCCAACAGAAAGAGCGAGGCAGGTTTTACCCTGGTGGAGATCGCCATCGTTATGGTCATTATCGGACTCCTGATCGGTGGGATCCTCAAGGGACAGTCCATGATCCAGAATGCCAAGGTAAAGCGGGTGGTGAAACAGGCAGACGAACTAAGGGCTGCCGTGATGTCGTTTTATGACAAATACGGTATGTATCCCGGGGATGAGAATAAGGCCCTCATACCCCCAGGAAATGATGCGGAAGGTAACGGAACCGGACAGATTGATTATGGAGAACGATTTGAGGTGTTTAGGGATTTGGAGCTATCAGATCTTATTAGCGGACATTACAATGGAACAAGCGATATGCCCAATCATGCTTTTGGTGATAACATAGTACTCTATTGGACAGATCCTCCAGGGACTGCGACACGGCCAAGCCACTATTTTTTGTTGTACAATCTTCCTTCGGAGGTTTGTTTGGAAATCGATATGAAATATGATGATGGCATCTACAATACCGGTTCGATTTCAGGAAGCGCAGCCTATACTGCTAATACTAATATCGCAACTTTCTATTTGCTTTTTTAGTATTATTATTTAAAAGGCAAACTATATTGTGCCCTTGTTTACAATTCATAATCCTGTCCGGTCCTTGTAAAAGTGGGAGCTATAAATGAAAGCCCCTCTTTTTCCATCCCTTAACAAACATGGCTTCACCCTGATCGAGATCGCCATCGTCATGGTCATCATAGGCCTGCTGGCGGGCGGTGGTGTATCCCTTATGGGCATGCTTACCCAACGGAAAGCTCGAAACGAAACCATTGATTACCTGAAAGAGACGAAAGAGGCCCTGATAAGTTATGCCAGCATCAATGGGAAACTGCCCTGGGCAGACACAGACGGAGATGGCAGTCAGAATAACAACGCCACTTCCGGAACTTTGCCCTACCTTGACCTTAAGGTGAGGCCAAGCGATTTCTACAAAAGAGTGCTCAGGTATGAAATAAACAGCAATCTGGGAACTGACAGGCCAACAACCTGCAATGCTCTCAAGACAGGCCTTTCATCAGGACCGAGGGTCATAGATGGTGACGGCGCAGCTTCCTCATTTTATATAGCGGCCATACTCATAAGCTCTGGCCCTATGGATTTGGACAGTGACGGGAATGTCTTTGACGCCATCACATCCGGCTCCCATCAGGGAGACAACACGGACGGTACCCCTAACTATATCAGGCATCCGCCTATCGATACCTTTGATGATCTTGTCGTTTATATTGGAGGTAATGAATTATACGGCAATTTGTGTGAGTACCTGACACTTGCGGTGAATAACGGGACAGGAGAACCAACTGCGTATGTACGAGATGCGAATCAGGGAATTGACCTGGGGAGTATCGGCGGTGGAGGCTCTGCGCTGTATGAAATCATATCAGGAACCAGGATCGAAATCTGGAGTACAGCCGGCGGAGGTGGAAGTATTATTCCCTCCGACCCTCCGACTCCTATTTGTCTTGCCGGCAATGGTTTTACCATTACAATCCCCCCATAGCCCGTTGAGGCTTTTCCCTTATCCCCATCAATAGGCCTTTCCAAAATCGCCGATCACATCATAAAGTGGCAGCAGGATAGAAAGGAGGATCAGGCCGAAGACGCCTCCTAAAAGGAAGATGGTCATAGGCTCAAAGGCGTTGACCATTACATCGACAGATCTTTTGACCTCACCGTCATAATAGTCGCCCAGGCGTTTGAAAGAATCATCCAGGGTGCCTGTGACCAGCCCATTTCGAACGGCCCCCAAAAGTAGCGGGGGAAAATCTCCTGCATTCTCAAAGCCTTCAGCGAGCGTCTGACCGAGCTGAACCTCCTGATGGACCATGGCCAATTGGGCTTCAAGGTGCCGGTTACCCAAAACACCATCTGTCAACATCTTGAATATGTCACTGATCTTTATGCCAGCGCTGTACATGGTTGCAAAGTTATGGCTCAACCGGGCAAAGGCCACGTTGCCAATAACGTTACCTATCATTGGAAATTTCAGCAGGTATTTATGAAATATTCTACCTCCGCTTTGGGTCTTTTGAAAAATGTAAAGGCCGGCGATGGATGCGAAGATCAAACCGATTATCCATGGCCAATTTGCCCTCAGGAAATCACTTGTCTCAAGAACAGCTCGTGTGACGCCAGGCAGATCAACCCCCATCTCATTCAAAAGCCCCGCCATCTGAGGCAGGACATACCCAACCCACACAGCAATTACAGCCGTGATGGCAACAGTAATGAAGCAAGGGTATATGGTCGCCCTTTTGATAGTTGATGTGATGCCTTCCTTCCATTCAAGAAAGTCGGCCATGTCTTTCAGGCATTTTGGTAACATGCCTGATTGTTCCCCTATCCTTATTACGGCCAGGTCGAGTTTGGGGAAAATCTTAGGGAACCGTTTCATTGCCTCATATAGAGTTTTTCCGTCTTCCAGAGCGCCTCTTATCTCTTCAATGGTCTTCTTGAGGGCCTTGGAAGGGATTGTCCTGGCGTTTTCATCAAGGCCTGTAAGAACCGGCAAGCCGATATCCAGGGTCTGTGAAAATCTTCGATAAAATTCAATGATAATTCGTGGCTTGACTTTGCCCCCTGCAAGTTGGCCGGCCAGGCTGCTTTGCTTGATCGGATTGCTCTTTACAAGGGTAAGGCCCTGTTTTATAAGGCGGCCTTCAACATCGGCAGCGCCCAAGGCAAATACTGTTCCCTTGAGAAGTTTGCCTGCACCATTTATGGCCTGGTAACTGTACCTAGGCATACGCTGCTACCCGAAAGACCTCTTCAAGTGAGGTCTCCCCGTTGATTACCTTTTTGAGAGCCTGTTTAAGTAAAAGGCTGGTGCCGGACTTGATTGCCGCGTCCTCAATGGTGCTATGAAGGGCTCCATTGAAAATCAACTCTTCCATTTCCCGGTTTACTTCAAGAACCTCATAGATACCTGTACGCCCGCGATAACCCGAATGGTGACAGTTGTCACAGCCATTGGCCTTTGGGAGTTCGGCAGGTGGCTCAAGCCCATTACGGACAAAGGCCTTTTTATCTTCAGACCTGGCGGGCACCATGGTAGAGCAATGGGGGCAGATCTTCCTCAATAGCCTCTGGGCTACAATCATAGTCAATGAGGAGGCAACAATGTTAGCATTTACTCCGAGGTCGAGCAGCCTGTTAATAGCGGCCGCGGCGTCATTGGTGTGTAGGGTTGACAGGACTAAATGACCGGTAATGGAAGCCCTCATGGCCAGTTCGGCAGTCTCCTGATCCCTTATCTCACCTACGAGGATGATGTCAGGGTCTTGCCTCATGGCTGCTCTAAAGGCATTTCCGAATGTAAGGCCGGCCTTGGGATTTACTGCTGTCTGTCTGATGGTTGGTATAACGTATTCGATGGGGTCTTCAATGGTCATCGAATTGACGTGTGAACTGTTTATGGTCATAAGGGCGGAATAAAGTGTGGTTGTTTTTCCGGAGCCAGTGGGTCCTGTGGAAAGGATAAGACCATAAGGGCGCCTGATGTTTTTTAAAAATCTGACAAGATCATCTTTTTCGAAACCGAGTCTTTCAAGATCGCCAACCACCTTGCTGTAAATCAAAAGCCTCATAACCACTGTTTCACCTAACTGTGTCGGGAAGGTCGAAACCCTGATATCAAATTGCGCAGCACCGCCTGAGTATTTGATACGGCCGTCATGGGGTATGTTTGGGTTGGATATGTCCATGTCCGCCATTATCTTACAACGGGTAACTATGCTCTGCTGAAAACTCTTTGGAAGGAGATATTGCTGGTTTAATACGCCGTCAACCCGGTAATAGACCCTCACCAAGTTGGTATCTGGTACTATATGAATATCGCTCGCTCCAAGCACATGCCCCTTATCAATCAGAAGATTGAAAAGCCTTACTATCTTATTCTCTTCAAATTCGCCTTCCCCCAACCCGGCTTCATGGATTATACTCTCAATATCATTATCAATGGTCAGCGCAGTCTTGTAGTAAAGTTCAATGGCCTTTGAAACCCATTCCTTGGAAGCGATAAAGGTTTCAACCTTGCATCCGGTCATCCGGGACAATTCATCTTTTGC
>JAKLQB010000838.1 GCA_022013615.1 Desulfobacterales bacterium
AATCCCTTCTTTGCCCTTAACCCTCGTATGTGACTCGGCAAGGCCAGCGTCACTTTTTTGATCAAACTGGCAACTTCGGTGGCCAGAGGCGGCGCTGAACGTTGAACCCTGAACCTGTGAACGGTTACGAAATACCTAACCGCACAGGTCGAAATAATTCGAACGATAAAGGGAGAAAACTATGTCAGGTGATAAACCATTAGTCGGTGTAATCATGGGGAGTACCTCTGATTCTGATGTGATGAAAGGTTGTATGGAGGTTCTCCGGGAATTTGGCATTCCTCACGAAGTAAGGGTGCTCTCAGCACACAGGACACCGGATCTGACAAGAGAGTATGCTGTATCTGCCGCTGATCGCGGTATTGAGGTGGTTATTGCGGGGGCAGGCTGGGCCGCTCACCTGGCGGGGTTCATGGCCGCCCATACCACTTTGCCGGTCATAGGGGTTCCCATTGATTCATCGGCATTTAAAGGGCTGGACGCCCTGTTATCTACGGTTCAGATGCCGCCTGGAATACCAGTGGCCACGGTGGCCGTGGGAAGTGGGGGGGCAAAGAATGCCGGTGTTCTTGCGGCCCAGATCCTGGCCTTGAAATACCCTGCTGTTGCCGAAAAGTTAAAGGATTATCGCGCAGGGATTACAAATAAGGCCAAAGAAAAAGCGGACGCCTGGGCGGAAGGGAGATAGAAGAGCTAGTTTCAAAATGTTCAATTTTGCTCAAGGTCAAGGAAGGCGAAAATTTTAACCACAGGAATATATTGAATATTTCGAGGATTAAAATTTGAGCATGACGCAGAGATTGGGTGAAAGTGGGCGTTTTGAAATTGGCTCAAAAATTAGCAAATGCCTCTTATCCCCATTATCAGAGTGGACCCCTCCAGGGATTTTCAAAATGCTATTAATAAGGCCTCGGACATTTTATTAGCAGGTGGCCTGGTTGCCTATCCTACTGAGTCTTTTTACGGACTTGCCGTTGATTCCACCAACGAAAATGCTATCAGGCGGCTTTTTCTGTTAAAACAAAGGAGTCCCGGTCGTCCTCTATTGATCTTGATCCCATCCATAGAAGTACTTGACCAGTACGTAGCGCACATTCCTCCAATTGCCCGTCAACTCATTGAAGAATTCTGGCCAGGCGGCCTTACCCTGGTCTTTGAGGCCGGTCCGAAGGTCTCACCTTTGCTCACGGCCGGTACAGATAAAATCGGAATCCGGCTTTCTCCCCACCCGGTAGCGACCGCATTAGCGCAGGCCATAGGGGCTCCCATCACCGGGACAAGCGCAAATATCTCAGGCAAACCCGCTTGCCGGAATGCAGGGGAGGTTTCGGCCTCATTTAAGAAATGGGTGGATTTGATTCTGGATGGAGGGGCGACCACAGGCAAGGTTGGTTCCACGGTCCTTGACATAAGTGTTCACCCTCCTCTGATTTTGAGAGAAGGTATGGTTCAAAAAAGCGACCTCGAAAAATACATATCTGCGTAGATGATTGTCGAGATATGGGCTTTAGGCGAGCCGCCATGAACAATAAATATACAAAGAGACAGGGTCAATACCTCGCTTTCATCTATTACTATACAAAAATTCATGGGTGTCCCCCGGCTGAAGCAGATATGCAGAGGTATTTCAAAGTTTCACCGCCTTCAGTACATCAAATGGTACTCACACTGGAAAAGAAATGCTTGATTGAGAAAGTGCCGTATCAAGCACGATCAATACGTCTTTTACTGGCGCGTGAAGAACTACCGGACCTGGAATGAGTAAGAGATAATGGACACAGATGATCTTACCGAAATGGCCTATGAAAGCATTATTATTGCAAATGAGATCACTGATTTTCTAAAGCGCGATATAGGTGTGCGGAGCAAGGATTATAAGGACGAAAACGCCTATCTCAACGGAATTCTGAAATTCGTTCAAAAAATAAGGAATAATCCCAAAGCTTATTTGGATTCCTGGAACCTTTGGGAGGAACTTGACCTATCTTTTTTTAAGAAAGGGATAGAATTTCTGGAGAAACACATCCTAAAGATCATAGAAACACCGATTGACAAAAGAGGAAATAACTTCCATTACTAAATCAGTAAACAGTATATTCCAAATCAAATTAGTGCAAATTCTGGAGGTGCAATAATGGCTGGTAAATGGAAAGAGGTTGTAAGGCTAACCTTTAAAGGAGAAAGGTTCCGCGATCACGCCCTGGATTTACGAGCACTGAGCGAATTGAGCCAGTTTCAGAAGATGGTGGCGGAAACAGCCAAAAATCTCTGGCGAGCCGCTAATCCTAATCGTGAACGCCTGCCGTCCCATTTTGAAAAGAGGGTGTGTTTGTGTTTAAGAAGGATCGAGGAAGGGAGTGCTGCGGCACCGCTTGAAGTATTTATTGAAGAAGAGGACCAAACTACTCTTTGGGAACCTGAACCTATTGAGATCAATGACGCTGTTAAATTGGCATATGAGGTGTTTGACGCTCTGGAGTCGGATGCATCACTGCCTGAGAGATTCCCGAGGGCATTGCTCCCAGAGTACGCAAAATGGGGCCAGAACCTTGCTGACGATGAAATAGTGGAAATGCAAGTGTCTGAGAAGAAGTCCGTTTATTTAACAGCGGTAAACAGACAAAAGCTGGAAAAATTAATTGAAACACCCCATGAAGATCGTGTTGAAATTAGCGGAGAAGTATTTGAAGCCGATGTCAAGAAGGGTAGGTTTCAGCTCTGGCCAGATGAAGATACCGCAGTTACAGTAGTTTTCACCCATGAACAGGAGGACCAGGTTACAACAGCACTAAAGGAGTATAAGACAGCCCGAATGTTTGTAAAAGGTTCAGGAGAATACTCGCCACAAGGGAAACTGCTTCGAGTTTTGGAGGTGGATGAATTAAGACTTACTACTACCGAAAGACAGTACAACAAGTCAGCAAGGCCAATTGAAGATTTGTTGGATGAGCTTGCCAAGGAAATCCCGCAGGAAGAATGGGACAGGCTTCCCGGTGACCTAAATGATAATCTGGATCACTATCTGTACGGGGTGCCCAAACAATGAAAATGGTCTTTGCTGATTCTCATTACTGGATCGCAATAGTGAATCCCAATGATTCATGGGCAGAGGCAGCTAAAAAGGTCAGATCATCATTGGGTGAAATATTTATAGTTACAACGGATGGAGTATTGACTGAATTCCTGGCCGCGCTCTCAAAAGGCGAGCATATGCGAAAGCAAGCGGCAAAAATGGTTCGGGTAATTCTTGATAACCCAAATGTGAGGGTCATTCCGCAAACCCGCGACTCTTTTTTAAAGGGGTTAACCTTATATGAAAATCGAAGCGATACTGAATACAGTTTGACCGATTGTATTTCAATGAACGTTATGAAGGCCGAGTCACTGGTGGAGGTGCTCACCAAAGATCACCATTTCGAGCAGGAAGGATTTACCGTTTTGATAAAGAGATGACAACCACAAAATCAGCGGTGCCATGGAAAACCCCAAGATATTGAGGGCTATATTGGATTCATTTGTCCTTTTCTTATGCCGAAATCACTAAGAAACGCCGAGAGGACAGAGCGGATGGACCGAAAAAAAAGCAAAGAACCCACAAGTCGAGGATTACAGGCATGAGGATGCAAAAAGGAAAAACATTCCTCCTGCAGGATTGGCTGCCCGTGGTAGGACTCCTAAGGTAGAGGAACAGGCATATTTTTATAATCCGCATCTTCCTCCGGAATTGAGGTTTAACGATTCAGGCAAGGTGGATGGCTTGCTTGATATCCCTTATCAACACCTCAAATTTCAACAGATTGGCAGATTTATCGTGAATTGCTAAATACTTATATCCGATGATTATTGCTTCCTATGGAGTTGAAAGGGACGAAAAGTTCGACCCTGTTTTTAGATGATATGGAGATAATGGAAACAGGAACGAAAAGCAAATATACAAAGCGACAGGGTCAATACCTTGCTTTCATCTATTACTATACAAAAATTCATGGATGTCCCCCGGCTGAAGCAGATATGCAAAAGTATTTTAGAGTTTCCCCTCCTACTGCGCATCAAATGGTAGTGGCACTTGAAAAGAAAGGCTTGATTGAGAAAGTGCCCCATCAGGCACGATCAATACGTCTTTTAGTTACACGTGAACAACTCCCTGACCTGGAATAGACAGATTATGCAAAGAAGAGAAATCGATTAGGAAATTATAAAAATGGCGCAGAATAACAACGAGATTGAAAAGAGACTCTGGGGCGCAGCAGATGAGCTGCGCGCTAATTCCAGGCTGAAGGCTTCTGAATATTCAGTTCCGGTTCTTGGATTGATTTTCCTCCGTTATGCTGATCATAAATTCAGCCAGGCTGAGAAAGAACTGAAGGGAAAAGACACCGGACGGAAGAAAGTCGGCAAGTCTGATTACCAGGCCTTAGGTGTGCTCTACCTGCCAGATGAGGCCCGTTTTAATAACCTCCTCAATCTGCCGGAAGGAGAAAATATCGGCAAGGCAATCAACGAAGCCATGAAGGCAGTTGAGGCAGACAATCCGGACCTCAAAGACGTCTTGCCAAAGTCTTACAACCGCCTGGATAACTCCACGCTCGTGGAACTGCTCAAACTCATGGCATCAATCCACATGGATATCAAGGGTGATGCATTTGGTAAAATCTATGAATACTTCCTTGGCAATTTTGCCATGAGCGAGGGACAGAAGGGCGGCGAGTTCTTCACGCCAACCTCGATTGTCCGGCTCATTGTGAATATCATCGAGCCGTACCATGGCCGCATTTTCGATCCCGCCTGCGGGTCAGGAGGCATGTTTGTGCAGAGTGCGCGGTTTGTGGGAGAACACAAGAGGAATCCGAGCGCCGAGATTAGTGTGTATGGCGAAGAGCGCGTATCCGAGACCGTGCGGCTCTGCAAGATGAACCTTGCTGTGCACGGTCTGGCCGGCGACATCCGGCAGGGCAATACTTATTACGAAGACCTTCATACAAGCCCGGGCAAGTTTGACTTTGTCATGGCCAATCCGCCTTTTAATGTGAACCGGGTGGACAAGGAGCGTCTCAAGGATGATCCCCGCTTTCCCTTTGGCATGCCGAGGGTGGATAATGCCAACTACCTCTGGATTCAGATTTTCTACAGCACCCTGAATGACTCTGGCCGGGCCGGTTTTGTCATGGCCAACTCCGCAAGCGACGCCCGCGCATCTGAACTTGATATCCGCCAAAAGCTCATCGAAGACCGGGCCGTGGATGTGATGGTGGCTATCGGCACTAATTTCTTCTATACGGTAACTTTGCCTTGCACCCTCTTTTTTCTGGATAATGGAAAGAAGGGCACGGATCGTAAAGACAAAGTCTTTTTTTTAGACGCACGGCACATCTTCCGCCAGATCGACCGCGCCCACCGCGATTTTACACCTCAGCAGATTGAATTTCTGGCCAATATTGTGCGGCTCTATCGTGGTGAGGAGACCGAAAACCGGCACAAGAGCGCTGAAATGCTTGAAGAGAAGTTTCCAGACGGCAAATACATGGATGTGCCCGGCTTATGCAAAGTGGCAACCATTGATGAGATAAAGATCCAGGGCTGGAGCCTGAATCCGGGTCGCTATGTGGGAGTTGCTGATCGTGAAGAGGACGTCTTTGACTTCCGGGAGAGGCTGGAAGCATTGAATGAGGAGCTGGAATTGCTCAATGCAGAGACCAGGGATTTAGAGGATCGAATCGGGGAGAATGTGGTGAACTTGTTGGAGAGGTCAACATGACCAAGAGTTTTGCTTTGCGAAATGACGTAGCATATTCGCTGGGCGAGGTTATATCGATTAATCCCTCGTCCATAGGGAAGGACTATCCTCACCAAGAGATCCAGTACGTTGATATTTCCTCCGTTAGTAGTGGGGTACTTAATGGGATGGCTGTTCATAATATTGACGACGCACCAAGCCGGGCAAAGCGTTCCGTCAAAGAGGGAGACACTATTCTCTCGACTGTTCGACCGAATAGGCGCTCGTTTCTATTCATCAAGAATCCGCCGGAAAACATTGTTGTCTCAACTGGGTTCGCGGTGCTTCGGGCATCCGATAAAATCGAACCTGGATTCTTGTATTACACCGTCACTAATCAACCGTTCACTGATTACCTAACCGCAAATGCTAAAGGCGCAGCCTATCCGGCTGTTGATACCGAAACGATAGCGCGGGCAGAAATTAGAGTTCCCCCTTTCCCCACTCAACGCAAAATCGCCTCCATCCTCTCCGCCTACGATGACCTGATCGAGAACAACCTGCGGCGGATCAAGGTTTTAGAGGAGATGGCCCAGGCCATCTATCGTGAGTGGTTTGTCAAGTTCCGCTTTCCCGGCCATGAAAAGACCCGAATGGTTGATTCCCCACTGGGGAAGATTCCAGAGGGATGGGAAGTGGTGCTGCTGGAAGATGTTTGTAGTCGAATAACTGATGGAGCGCATCGTAGCCCTAAAACAGTGGATATCGGCTACCCGATGGCATCGGTTAAAGATATGCACGATTGGGGTATAAACGTAGATACATGTCGCAAAATCAGCGAAGAAGAGTTCAAGAACCTAGTTCACAACGACTGCAAGATGCTGAAAAATGATGTTCTCATCGCAAAGGATGGCAGCTACCTTAAGCACTGCTTTGTGGTCGAAAAAGATATTGATGTTTCTCTCCTGTCATCAATTGCTATGTTAAGGCCAAACGAGAGGATTAGACCACACCTCTTAGCAATGACGCTCAAAGACTCAAACATAAAAACTAGAATGAAAGGATATGTTTCCGGTGCAGCGTTGCCGAGGATAATTCTGAAAGAGTTTAGGAAATTCGAGATCGTATTGCCGCCCTTTGACTTTCAGAAAGAATGGGCTGGTTACGTAGAGCCAATGATTGAGCTTTGTTTGAGATTGATCAAAAAAAGCACAACCCTCCGCCGCACCCGC
>JAKLQB010000839.1 GCA_022013615.1 Desulfobacterales bacterium
ACGGCTCCACAGATGAAACAGCACGCCTGGCAGAAAATGCGGGGGCACATGTCATAAAGATTCCAACAAACAGGGGTAAAGGCAATGCGCTCCGCATGGCCTTTCGGTACGCCCTTGCTAACGGGTATGACGCCGTCATAACGCTTGATGCTGATCTGCAGCACGATCCGGCTGAGATACCCAGGTTTGTCAGGCGTTATGCGAGCGATAAAGTGAAAATTATTGTCGGTAACAGGTTGCGGCACAAGAAAAAAATCCCCCGCATTCGGTACGGTCCTAACAGGGTGGGAACATTTCTTTTCTCATGGCTAATTGGCCAGCCGGTTGAGGATTCACAGTGTGGCTTCAGGCTTTACGACCGCGAGGTCATGGAAAACATCCATATCCTTAACGACGGTTTTGAGGCAGAAGCTGATGTTCTTCTTAGAGCAGGTAAGCGGGGTTACAGGATAGGCTTTGTGCCTGTAAAAACGATATATTTTTCAAATCGCCAGCACCAATCATACTACCACCCCATAAAAGATACATTTCGTATCAGCATCATATTCCTTATGAATCTATTCTGGAAAAACAGATGAACGCCGGTCCTTCTACACGTGTAGCCGTAACAGGTCTCGGCATTATCAGTGCTATTGGTGAATCCGTACCTGAATTCAAAGAGGGGCTCTTTAATGGAAAATGTGGAATCGAGCCGGTATCACTTTTTGACACCAAAGGTTTTCCGGCTCAATCGGCTGCCCAAGTAAAGAACAATAATCTGGAGGCCCTTTTTGATCCCCAGGACATTAAAAGAACTTCCCGGTGTGATCTTTTAGGCCTCATTGCCGCCCGGGAGGCCCTGTTAGATTCAGGTCTAGATTTTGACAAATGCGACAGGAACAACATTGGTGTGATTTTGGGAGGTGGCGCTGGTGGAATGCTTTTCTGGGAGAAATACCGACGCGCCTTGTGGTCAAAAAAGAATAGACCAAGACCTTCCCTGCTCCTTTCTTTTGCATCCTGCACTCTGACCGATCTCATTGCCAGTCGCTACAGGCTTACCGGATCGCGGGCGACTATTGTAACGGCCTGCTCTTCTAGTGCCACCTCAATAGGCGTCGGTTTTGATCTCATTCGGTCAGGCGCACATGAAATCATTGTCACCGGAGGGAGTGAATCCCTTTCAGAACTTACTTTTGCAGGGTTTAATGCCTTACGGGTCGTGGATCCTGAGTATTGCCGTCCATTTGATAAAAACCGGAGGGGACTCTCTTTAGGCGAAGGGGCAGCAATCCTTGTTCTGGAAGATTATGAACGGGCAAAAAAAAGAGGTGCACACATTTACGCAGAGGTGCTCGGCTATGCAACCAATTCGGACGCCTTCCACATGACCTCTCCAGACCCTGAAGCCATAGGCATGAGTAGGGTAATGGTTAAAGCATTAGAAAGAGCCAATATCCGTACAAATCAAGTGGACTACATCAATGCACACGGTACCGCTACCAAAGCAAACGATCAATTGGAAACTAAGGCCATCAAGAGAGTTTTTGGTGAAAAGAATGCCGGTGATCTCGCCATTAGCTCGACAAAATCCATGGTCGGCCATTGTCTTGGCGCGGGTGGCGCAATAGAAGCGGTAGCGACAATTTTGGCCTTGCGTGAGCAAGTTGCCCCGCCCACCATACATCTGGACGAACCTGATCCGGACTGTGATCTGGATTATGTTCCCCTGCAAGCCAGACCCAGGAAAATCAGGATTGCCCTTAGCAATTCCTTTGCCTTTGGGGGCAATAATACGTCGTTGGTTTTTGGCAGAGGTCAGGTCTGAATGATTATATACGGTCCGAATGGTAAATAATGAACGATATTGTATTTACAGGTATTGGCGTTATCAGCTCGTTGGGTATTGGCCAGGAAGTTTTCTTGGCGAACTTGAGGAAGGCAAAGTCAGGGATTAAAAGGATCACCTCTTTTGACACAAGTTCTCTGGGATCAAATATTGCCGGTTGGATCGAGGACTTTGATCCGCGCCAATTCATGTCGCCGGGCATCTACAGGCGAATGGGCCGGATTTCAAGGATGGCGGTGGCTGCAAGCATTGAGGCAGTAAATGACAGCGACTTAATCCTTGATACCTTAGACAGGGAAAGAATCGCCGTAATTATGGGAACAGCATACGGCAGCAGTTCTCACGTGGAAGAATTTTATTTAAGCCTCCTTGAAAACGGCCCTCGAGGTGCCCAGCCATTCCTGTTCCCGGAAACGGTTCCCAATGCCCCTGCAAGCCATATTGCCATGTTCCATGGCATAACAGGTCCTAACACCACCTTTTGTCAGAATGAGATTTCCGCGGAAAATGCCATTTTGTATGCCCGGGGTCTCCTGTTACAAAATATAGTGGACGTTGTCCTGGTGGGAGGGGCCGACGAGTTATCCCCTGTGCTTTTTATGTGTTACGATGCCTTGGGCGCGCTCAACAGGATCAAAGTGGAGGCCGATCAACCTGTAAAGTCCGAACCGGGCGGCGGTCTTGTTCTTGGGGAAGGAGCAGGAATTCTGATTATGGAACGACGCGATTTTGCTGTTAAGCGTGGGGCAAGGATTTATGGAACACTTATATCAGGTATATTGACTGGTGGCGTGACATCCACAGGGCATTATGAAATCGAGGGAGACCAGATGGGCCGGGCCATGTCCCTGGCCATGGAACAGGCCGGTGTTGATCCGGATACAATTGAACAGATACACGTTTCCGCAAACTTTTCCGGTGAACTGGACAGGATGGAATACGACAGGCTCGAAAGGGCCTTCGGGGTGAATACAGTCAGCTTGAGGGTAATCCCGCTTAAATACCTCACGGGAGATTTTGGAGGAGCCGGTACTACACGGGCTGCCGCGATTCTTCTCAGCCTTTATCACCAGTTGCCGCTCCCCACAGTCGGTGCCGAAATGCTGAAGGCCAGCCCTCAACATTCACTTGAGTGGGAAATATGTCCGGGAAGAAAACTTCAGCTCGCACTGATGACCACCAGCACCTTTGGCGGAGGCTCCACCAGCCTTGTTTTTGCCCGGAATTGAAAACATAAGTTATTATGAAAGTCCTTCTCATCTCACCTAATATTGAATCTCTTCCCGATCCTGTTTTCCCCATCGGCCTGGCATACATCACGGGGGCGCTAAGAAAAAACCGGATCGAACACCAGGTTCTGGATCTCTGCTTTGCCGAGAACTATGATGCCTCTATTAAATCTGCCATAACCTCTTTTGAGCCTGATATTATAGGCATTTCTTTGAGGAACTTCGATAATGTGAGCTATCCCAATTATATCTCTTATCTCCCCTTTTATCGTCATGTTGTCCAAACGATCAAGGAAAAGAGCCGGGCGCGCATCGTACTGGGAGGGAGCGGTTTCGCCCTTATGCCTGATGCGCTCCTGGAATACCTGGGAGCTGATTTTGGGATTGTGGGTGAAGGCGAGGCGTCCTTTGTCAGTCTCATTAATGATCTTGATGGGAAAAAGGATCTTCCCGGCTCACTCAAGCCAGGACTGATAGGCGCCAAGCCTACAATTATTAAAAACCTTGATGACATCGCGATTCCGGATCGATCGGGATTTGACAATGAGGCATACCTGAAATGGGGAGGCATGGGAAATGTCCAGACAAAAAGGGGTTGTCCATTCAAATGCGTTTATTGCACCTACCCAGTCATTGAAGGAAAAAATACAAGATTGCGAAACCCTGAACTTGTCTCAGACGAGATCGAAAGCATACTTGAGTATGGAATAAATAACATTTTCTTTGTTGATAACACCTTTAATTATCCTGTCGACCATGCTGAAGCGATCTGCCGGGAGATGATCACCCGAAAACTTCCCATTAAATGGAGTTGTTATGCAAATCCCGGGTTTATCACTCCAAGACTAATTGAATTGATGATAGCTGCCGGCTGCACAGGGGTGGAATTCGGGAGTGATGCCGCTAATCAGACCATGCTTGTTAGTCTAGGTAAGAATTTTTCAGTCACGGATCTCAGAAACGCCTCCACCATTTGTCGGCAGGCAGGTATGAGTTTTTGCCATTCTCTTCTCCTGGGGGGGCCAGGGGAGACCATGGAGACGGTTCATCAGACATTCGATGCTGTTTTGGGCATGTCTCCCACAGCCACAATCTGCATGATCGGTATCAGGGTCGTCCCAAAAACGAGATTA
>JAKLQB010000087.1 GCA_022013615.1 Desulfobacterales bacterium
ATGGCATTGATATTGGAGCTGATGATATCGCGAAATCGTGTAAAAATTCCCATAATGTGACCTCCATCCTTTATGTTTTGCCAATATGTAAGGCAGGAATTGTGCCAAAGGATGTTTTTTCGGGAAAAATGAAGGAATTCAAAAAGTTATTGGCTTGACATAGCCGATTCAATTGTGGTAAAGTACGCCAAAAATTGGTTATTTCAACCATTAGAAGGTATTATTTACTATGAAAAGACAAACGCCTGCCCTAAGACAAACTGACAGAACGGGACCTCCCGCACGCGTGGAAGAGGCGCTGGGGCAGTCCGAGGCTTTCCTGGGGTTTCAGGAGCGGTTATCACGTGTCGCTCAAATAAACCGGCCTGTGCTCTTGATTGGGGAACGGGGCACAGGAAAAGAACTGGCTGCAGCCAGACTCCACTTTCTTTCAAACCGATGGCAAGAGCCCCTGGTAGCCCTCAATTGCTCAGCCCTCACGCCGTCGCTTATGGAATCAGAACTATTTGGCCACGAAAAAGGAGCATTCACCGGGGCCGAACAGCGGCGGACCGGGAGATTCGAGGCAGCAGACAGGGGGACCCTTTTCCTTGACGAAATAGGCACCATCCCCATGGAAGTGCAGGAGAAGATATTGCGAGTCGTGGAATATGGTTCATTTGAACGGGTTGGGGGTACAGCGTGTATTGAGGTGGATGTCAGAATTATCGCGGCGACCAATGCCGACCTGTCGGCGTTGGTGATTGAGGGCCGCTTTAAGCAGGATTTATTGGATCGCCTCTCCTTTGAAGTGCTGCTTTTGCCGGCTCTCAGGGAACGAGAGGGAGATATTCTTTTTTTGGCAAACCATTTTGCAGCGCGGATGGCCTTTGAACTTGGCCGGGAGGAAGTACCCCAATTCAGTGATGAAGCTATCACTGAACTTGAAAACTTTTCCTGGCCTGGAAACGTGCGTGAACTGAAAAACGTAGTGGAACGTGCGGTATATCGATCGGATTCATCGCTGATTACGGATATAGTCTTCGATCCCTTTTATTCTCCCTATGGTCAACATCGGCCAGGAAAAGAAGTGCCCAGGGTTGAAAAGGACAGATTTTCGACCGAGTATCTAATGAATAAACCCTTCAACGAGGCTATTCAGGAGCTGAAGATTCGTCTTTTGACGCAGGCACTCAGGCAATCAAAATACAATCAAAGAAAAGCAGCCCGGATTTTGGGCATGACTTACGATCAATTTCGCGGATTATACCGGAAGTCCTACGAGGATATCAAAACATAGTGGAAGGTGGTCGGCTACGAGAAACCCCTTTCGGGTGGGAACAATCCTGTCCTTTTTGATATTAAGGAATCCCGAGTTTTGCAGCCTGGAGAGCATATCGGCTGATTGCGAGTCAAGGTCGGTTTCTTTGATAGCAAAACCGTCTCTGGTTCTCAAACCGAGAGCAATTGATTCAAGTCTCATCTGATCATTAGTCAAATCTTCATATCCCTCAACCGGTGCCTTGTGATCCTCCAGGGCCTCACAATATCGTCTTATTGAGCGGAAATTCCACCAACGGGTCTTATTTTGAAACGAGTGAGCCGAGGGGCCGAGCCCCAGGTATGGGACATGGTGCCAGTATTTATAATTGTGACGGGAATAGTATATCTTTTTCCTGGCAAAATTTGAAACTTCGTAATGAATGTACCTTTTTTCTTCCAGAAATCTGGATGTGGTGAGGAAAAAAGAACGTTCCTCTTCTTCACCAATGGGCCTTATCACGCCCTTTGTCCTCATGCTCCAGAAAGGCGTTCGCCTTTCAAAGGTCAACTGATAACATGAAATATGTTCGGGCCGAAACGTAAGGGTTCGGTTGAGCGTATTGATCCATCCTTTTAAAGATTGCCCCTCGAATCCGTACATCAGGTCAACGCCCACATTGTCAAATCTGGAGGCCCTCAGTGTCTTGAGCGCGCTTTCGGCTTCCTCGCCAGTATGTCTCCTCCCCAGAAACAACAGCTCCTGGGCATTAAAGGACTGAACCCCCAGATTAACTCTGTTAAAGCCCATGGCCTTGAGTCCGTCGGCCTTTTCCGGGGTCAGATCCCCGGGATTAGCCTCTATGGTGAACTCGGTATTCGGGGCAAAGTTAAAGTGCGTGAAAAGGTGCTGCATTATCTTTTCGAGGTCCCTGGCGCTTAACAGTGTGGGTGTTCCGCCGCCCAGATACAGGCTGTCAAAACAATCGAACCGGTCCTTGTAGTAGACCACTTCTTTTTTTAGGGCTTTCAGCCACCTGGAGATGAGAGAGGTAGAGGCAATGGAGTAAAATCCGCAGTAAGGGCATTTTGTCCTGCAGAAGGGTATGTGGATATAGAGACCGTGTTTTTGATAAGCGTTCATCAGTGAGAACTTAGCAGTACATTTTAAAAGGTTACATGCTGTGTTTTTGCTAATTATTATCAGCCTTAAACACGGCCACAAAAGCGCTCTGGGGAATAGCGACAGAGCCGATCATTTTCATGCGTTTTTTCCCCTTCTTCTGTTTTTCAAGAAGTTTGCGCTTTCTTGTTATGTCGCCTCCATAGCATTTGGCGGTCACATCTTTTCTGAAAGGCGAGATGGTAGACCTGGCGATAACGGTTCCGCCAATGGCCCCCTGAATAGGAATCTTAAACAGGTGCCTTGGGATTTCTTCTTTCAGCCTTTCACAGGCCTGAAGAGCCCTTGGCCTTGCCTTGTCGCGATGAACAATTTGAGAAAGGGCGTCAACTCTTTCCCCGTTCACAAGAATGTCCAGCTTTACAAGATCGTTCTCCCGGTAATCCAGAAGATCGTAATCAAATGAGCCGTAGCCCTGTGTCACTGTCTTGAGACGATCATAAAAGTCGTATATGACCTCGGCCAAAGGCATATCAAACTGTATTTCGATGCGGCCGGGCGTGGGGTAGCTGAACCTGGAGTTTACCCCTCTGCGCTCGAGGCAGAGATCCATGACTGCACCCATGTACCTCTCCGGAATAAAGATGCTTGTTCTTATGTAGGGCTCCTTAGACTTTTGTATGGTGGCAGGGTCAGGATAGTATAGGGGATTGTCCACCCTGATTGCTTCTCCGTTCGTGAGTGTAAAATGGTACTCAACAGTGGGGACAGTCATGATTAGAAACTGTCCGAATTCCCTTTCAAGCCGTTCCTGGACAATTTCCAGGTGCAAAAGGCCTAAAAAACCACAGCGAAACCCAAGGCCAAGTGCCGCGGAGGAGTCCTTCTGAAAGACCAGGGCCGCGTCATTCAGTTTATACTTATCAAGGGCCTCAGTCAGTCCTTGATAGTCCTCGGACGTGACAGGGTAGACAGATGAAAAGACCACGGGCTTGACCTCTTTAAAACCCGGTAAGGGACTGGAGGCTGGATCAGTATCCAGGGTAATCGTATCACCAACCTTCGTATCGCTGACTGTCTTGATGCCTGCAATGATGTAACCAACCTCGCCCGCAGACAGGGTCTCTCTGGGTTCTCTCCTCAACCGGAAGATACCTGTCTCTTCGACCTTATGGGTGGCGCCGGTGGACATCATCCGGATCTTATCACCCGGACGCACACGGCCTGAAAAAACCCTCAAGTTGACAATAGTCCCACGAAAAGGATCATAATGCGCATCAAATACAAGAGCCCTCAGAGGATCTTCAATACTTCCGTCCGGGGGTGGAATGTGTACAGTTATAGCCTCGAGCACATCTTCGACGCCTGTCCCTTCCTTGGCCGAGCACAGAATAGCCATATCCGAGTCAAGGGCAAGATCCACTTCAATCTGTTCTTTCACCTGATCAATATCCGCAGAGGGCAGGTCAATTTTGTTGATGACCGGAATGATGACGAGATTGTGTTCCATTGCCGAATAAAGATTGGCCACGGTCTGGGCTTCCACGCCCTGGGAGGCATCCACCAGGAGAAGGACACCCTCGCACGACGCTAATGCGCGGGAGACTTCATATGAAAAGTCCACATGGCCGGGGGTATCAATCAGGTTTAGTTCAAACTCTTCGCCTTTCGAGTTGACATAAGGAAGGTTGACGGCCTGGCTTTTGATCGTGATTCCCCTTTCCCGTTCGATATCCATGTTGTCCAGGATCTGGTCACGAAAATTTCGGCTTTCCACAAGGCCCGTCCGCTGAATCATGCGATCAGCCAGCGTTGATTTTCCATGGTCAATATGGGCAATGATGCTGAAGTTTCGTATTTGAGGCATATATTGACGATAAGGCTATTTTGCGAGCCTGGCTATTGCGGATCGGAGCTCAGCTGACTCAGGGTTGCTGACACTGCGGCCCACGAAAATGTCCATCGGCTTTACTGGCTTGCCATAGTAAGTTTTGTTCCATTCATAGTTCGTGTTTACGACAGCTCCTTCCAGCGACAGGCCAATAAAGGCACCTTTAGCCCGTGTGAAGGAAAGAAAGTCAGCATTAAAACTGGATACAGCGCCTGCGGCACCAGCACCGTAAGGTCCTGCGGCCACGGAGACATCACCTCCGAATTTGAAGGTTGAAGAATATAGGTTTTCCAGACCCTTCTGCGTCATCACCATCATTGCCACTTCCGCCACCTGGCCACCAATCTGTAAACCAAAGGTCACGGAGCCAACCGTGTAAAAGGCTGGACCAATCCATTCACCTGTCTTCTCATCGCGTACCAGCAGAACGGCCCTGCCGCCCGATCCGCCAAGGAAAAAGCCTCCTTTGTATAACCTCGGCACGATTAGAAGGCCTTTGGCATTTTGTAAGTGGTACAGGAACCATTGCATATTAGGGTCAGCAACGCAGTTCTCAATGGCTATCCGTGATGCATCGACGAGTAGCTGTTGCTTGAGCGCTTCCTCAGCACCTGCCTG
>JAKLQB010000840.1 GCA_022013615.1 Desulfobacterales bacterium
GACCTGTGAGCAAATTGGTCAAAAGTTTGGAAAGTCTCCCGGATTAGTCCGCAGACGCATGGACTTGTTAAAAATGCCCCCACAGCTTCGAGCCGCAGTGCACAAAAAACAAATCGCAATTTCCGTTGCTGAGGAACTCTGGCCCATCACCGATGTCGCTGTACTTGATTATTACTTGTCCTTCGCCCTCGATGGGGGTTGTACTCAAGCCGTTGCTCGTCAATGGTGTAAAGATTGGAGAGATACTGAGCGTCGTAAGGAATCCGGCGCCGTAGATAGCGGTCAGGTCTTTGGGCCTTTTGAACCACGGCCCGTGTACGTTGCCTGCGATTTATGCACCGGCCCTATGGAGATAGGAACTGAAACAGTTTTGCGGGTCTGTCCCGTGTGTTATAAAACAATCAAAGATAATATGTAAAAGGAGGTATTATGCCTAACGGACAAGAAAGTATCGAAATCGAGAGACTTTTAAACCTGGTGCGTGGTTTCGGTTGGAACCTGCGCAAACAGGAATTTGAGATCGATAAGGTCGTTGTAGTTCTTACTAAAGATCGGATCGTTGGTGCGGTCGAGTTCGGAGCCGGTCCTGGATGATTTATTCCCCCTGGGGGGGTAAGGGGGCGATCATAAAATTACTGGGAAATAATTAAGAAGAAAAAAAATGGAGCGAAGCGACAAGTGATTTGGAAAACCAAGTAGGTTTGGTGTCTGTCAGTGTCGAGCAGGACACCGTGTTTATTTTTGGCCATGCTTTTTCCCTTTATGGCCATAAATAAATATGGGGGCCGCCGACACGCCCGGACAGACACCAAACCTACTTGGTTTTCCAAATCACGTCTTTTTTTTTTCTTAATTATTTCCCTACCTTGAGCGTTTTTAGGCCTCTCCAGGAAGAACGGATTTTTGAGCGGCTGGGTAAACTTTAAGTCGAAGGGATTTTTTCCGGCTATCCGATTATAATTTTATGATCACGGCAAAAAAGCACGATAGAATTCAGGTCCGGTTCCTGGTTGTTTGCCTCGAGGGCGTCAAACCAGTCCGCTAAAAGTTGTATTTTTTCAGGGGGCTGTCCCATCGCAACAACATAATTTGCGTCGGCCAGGATCGAGGTCGCCTTTGCTGCAGCAGTGTAATCATATTCAACAAATTCTTCTCCCTCAAGATTAGCCAGGGAATAAAGCGCTGTGTCCGTTACGATCGACGCGGCCGAATACCCCAGCCAGTTATGCTGGTTTCTCTCAATGTACGATCGCACGTTGTCTGATGCCGGCTTGGCCCCGTTATCCACAATATCCTGTATCGTTGTCCATATTTTTCCGTTCCATGGCCACCCGCACACATCATCCAGCCGGTGTCCGTTCTCGTGTAAAATTTCGAGTGTAATCGGGTTGGTGGGTACCGGCGCTGGTATTTCGAGCTCCGCAATGCCCGTCAATTCGTTTAGCGGGTTAAAGTCCTGGTAGTAGGGCATAATGACCTGGTGCGACGCAAGTCCCGCCATGTAAAGCATAAGCAGGTCATCGTCGTCAGTATGCCATGGCGCCGATTGACCCACCAGGCCGCTTGCGATCGCTTTCAGGCTGTTTTTCCACAGATCGAGGTATGTAACCCGCTCTGGCTGTTTGTTAAAATCTGACCAGGCCTTAAACGATTTAGTCGCCTCCCAGGCTTTTTTCATTTCCTCGACAGCCTTTATCTTCGGCCAGTCGATTGACACGGATTTTCCTGCTTTAATCCGGTCTATTGCAAAAAATACGTCATAGATCAGTCCCACGATTGGGCCCAGTGAAATTCCATGACCGAACACATCCCCCGTGACTTGCAGCGCCTCGATTATTGCGCCTTTTGACGCAAAGCCCCTGTTTATTTTAAGTGCTCGTTTGAGCCTGGCCTTCTTCGTGAACGGATTTGCGTCTTTAAGCCTTTCAGCTTCTCGTTTACCCGCATCTTTTGGAAACATCATACATCGCGTATAGGCGTGTACG
Source organism: Desulfobacterales bacterium (assembly GCA_022013615.1). The sequence goes on from JAKLQB010000840.1 coordinate 1,986, forward strand.
TTGATAGTGTCTGCCGCTGTCATTAACTACCCTACAGGTCCCTTAATAATATTAGTAAGGACCTGCGGCGCAAATCGGGCCGCCATCCGCGTAACGATACTTGCCGTTGAAAGTGCGTCCTGGGCGTCGTCGAAGGCAACCATAATCGAGCCAAAATTTTGTACGATTGCCGGCGTTGGGCTTGCCAGCATTCCAAGGTATCGTCGCTGCCGGCTTGCCTTCATTTCCCGGATATCCTCGAGCCTCCAGGGCGTGAACGTGTCCCAGCGCTTTGCTTTATATCGCTCTTCTTCGTCCTTTGTCAGTGGCACTTCGATTTTGTACTTTATAATATCGTCCAGGCCCGGGACCGTGATCGTGTAGCCGTGTTTAGCGACGTACGCTGCTTTTTGTTTGGCAAATTCGGCGTCTGTGAATTTTGGCAGATGAAATGAATCAAGCCAACCTGGCATGAAAACGTCCTCTTTAAGGGGTGGTGGGTGGGATTAAATATATCAGCGCGCCGTATTTTGCGGCCGCCGCCATGGCGTCCTTGTCGATCATCCTGGCAATCAGGACCAGTTTTTCTATCTTTGCGATCTTAGGATCCTCGAGCCAAAGTGCGTGGTAGGTCATCAGCTGGCCCAGGGATCTTAGCCCGGGTTCCGTGCTGACTTCGATTATCCAGACCTCGTTTTCGGTTTCTGCGATTGCGTCGGCGCGTTTGGCAACGTTGGCCCTCCACATGCGCTGCATGACGTCTTTTTCCTGGTCAGGGGTCAACCAGGGTCCTCCAAGCAAAACGTCGTAATACAGGGCAATAAAGCGATCGCCATACTGTGATAGAAAATCGTACCATACCGGCACATCCTGGCGCAACATGTGCGGCGGGCTGCCCCTCCAGTCTACAGAGTATTTTCGCCCGAGATCTGTTGGCATTTCAGCGCCTCCTTTTTGAGCCAGCAAACGTCCGTGGCTATTTTCGTTAGTCGCTGTTCGATCCGGATTAAATATCCAGTAATCGCAATAGCTATCAGTGTTATTAAATACCAGATTTCCATAATTTACAACTCCGGCAATTTAGCGCCCGCAGCGATTGCCTCTGGTGTCCTCAAGTCCTTAAGAATACCGAACGAGTGTCCTCGAATTTGCCACATATACGCCCTTGCCTCGGCCTCGGCTTTTACCCTCAAGCGTTCGGGCAACCCCGGGGAATAGTCCTTCACTCCGATTTCAAACATCTTTGCTGTTATTCTACACACTTCTTTGCCGAAACAGTCAAAATACGTAATTTCCGGTATGACGGTCGCGCTTGAGAGTGGTCCTGCACGATGCTCTACAGGTAAGTACGAACTCGTGTTTAGCACGTACGATCTAAAAATTGATGAACCAACATACCATATTTGCAGCATGACTGTATCAATAGGTTCTCCCGCGCAGGACAGTTGCACATGGAGCCCTTGCCACGGCTCAGCCGATTCAAAACCATGCCATACGACCTTCACTGTTGTTTTTTTCCCGCATTCCGCTGATAAATCGTGCTTTAGATGGTATGTTGCTTGCCAAGAAAAACATGTGTCGTAGCATGCAGAATCTATTTTTGGGGCAGATAACTCAGCCTCCCCTGGGGCAAACACGATCGTTTTGTCTGCTTTTATTTTTAGCAGTTCTTTAGCGTTATTCCACTCATAACAACACTTGGGCAACCAGTCAGAGACCTCTGGGGGCGGTGGCTTCGGAACCGGTTCAGGCTTCGGAACCGGTTCAGGCTTCGGAACCGGTTCAGGCTCCAGTTCTGGCCACTTCACGCGTCTAGCCTGCACCGCAATTATAATTTGGTCAATAAGATTCTTTTCACACCAGAGCTGCACCGTAACCGCGCCGTCTGTGAATGCTTGGAAATCCTTCGGCGTGTCTATTGTTACCGTTGTGTCATATCCGGATTTGGGTGATAAGGTGGCGGGTCCAGCCGTAATTTTCCATTTATATGACGTTGCCTCGCAGTTTGGAGGAACGCTGCTCAATCCCACCTCTTGGCGTCCCGCCCACTGCATTTCCAGTGTTTCATATTTTATTCTTAGCGGGACGCCTGGTTGCCTCGGCTCATAACAGCATTTAGTGAGTGTCACTTGTTGTTTTCCTTTATGGTGTGTATTTCCACCAGTCCTGCAGGTATGTGTTTATGTACCGGCCCGATCCCGCGTATATCTTTCCTCCGATTTCAACCATTACGGCATTGTTCCTGTTTTGCACTTCAGTATCCGCTTTCTGCGTCCAGGTATCCGTGCCTGGATTATACTCCCACCAATCTGTTGTCGGGGGTCCTCCCGATTCAAATCCCAGATATATTTTTGCGCCGATTCTGGCCGCCTCGGCCGATATTCTCTCTGTTCCCCCCAAATCCGTTTTCTGCGTCC
>JAKLQB010000841.1 GCA_022013615.1 Desulfobacterales bacterium
CAAGGTGTTTGAAGACTATATCGCCGATGTTCGTGAAGGCGCCTTTCCCGCTGAAGAGCATACCTATAAAATGATCGATGGCGAGCTGGACAAACTGGAGCGTTTAAGAAACAAGTAACCGCCATCGAATTGACAGGTGATATATCTATTGAAATCCGTGTTCCCAGCTTGAAAACAGTCCGGATTCATTTTTAAGGGTAACCAGTTACCTTTTTAAGCTTTTTTAAACTTGCGGTTTTAAAACAATCCGGTATGCGGTAAAGTGACATTTCTTGAGGAATCAATCGGTATGAACGAAAGTAGAGGAGGTAATGTTATGTCGGAACGAGAATTTACCCTGCAATACGGGAAGGGCCAGGTTTCATTCAAGATCCCTGCCGGGCAGCTGCTGTATGAGCTGAAGGGAAATAACCGTAAACCGCCGGCGGATTTGTCCGAGGCCTATTTGTATGCACTGGATCATCCTATCGACACCCCGCCGTTGCGCGAGATCGTAAAGCCGGGTGATCGGGTGGCCGTCACGGTCAGTGACATTACCCGTGGCTGGCAGAAGAATGCCGATACCCTGCCGCTATTGATCGATGTTTTGAACGAAACCGGTGTGCCGGATGATCATATTAAGGTGATTATCGCGGTAGGCGCCCATCGGCAAAACACGGAAGAGGAATTCGTGGAACTCTGCAGCAAGGAAGTCTGCCACAGGGTCCGGGTAGTGAACCATGATGCCTGGGATACCGAAAATATGGTCTATCTGGGCAAAACTTCGCGCGGTACCGAGGTGTCGGTCAATCGGATTGTTGCCGAAGCGGACAGGGTTGTTTGTACCGGTGGTGTTATTTATCACTTTATGGTCGGTTATGGCGGCGGCAGAAAAAGCATTATGCCCGGTGTTTGTTCATTCAAAACAATCCAGCAAAGCCATTTGTGGGCAATGAACGCCGAGGTCGGCAAAGGATCCAATCCCGTCAGCGCCAATGCAATTACACGGGGCAATCCGGCCCATGACGATATGATGGAGGTGGCTGCTTTTGTGAATCCCGATTTTATCGTGAACGTGGTCCCCAACCTGGATGGTGATATTTGCGGTATCTTCACGGGCAATTGGGTTTCGGCATGGCTTGAGGCCACACGCCTGGTTGATGACATTTTTGCTGTACCAATTGATGAACAGGCGGATATTGTGGTAGCGAGCGCCGGTGGCTATCCAAAGGACATCAACTTGTACCAGACCTTGAAGACCATCGACAATGTCGTTTATGCCATGAAACCAGGCGGTGTTTGCATTATCCTTTCCGAATGTCGGGATATCACCGAACCCAAAGAATTTTTTGACTGGTTTGGCTATCCGGACAATGTGGAAATGGAAAAAGCGGTTCGGGCAAATTATCTGATTTCGGGATGGACAGCGGTTCGGCAGGTAGAATATGCCGATATGGGGACCATCATTATGCTGACCAAACCGGAGAACAACGAATTTGCCAGAAGAGCAGCGGTCCAGCCGGTAAACTCCATGGAAGCGGCGCTGAAAATGGCTTATGAAAAGTGTGGGTCGGCCGATCCTAAAATTACTATCATGCCCCATGCGGCAAACACTTTTCCGGTTTTTTCCCGTAATCAAACTTCATCACCCTCCGGGAATTGATAACAATCGCTTGAAAATTATGCACTGTACGTAGAACGTAGAAGAGAAAATGTAGCTGTAGGATGAGGTGCCAGCTTTCTTAAACCCGATGGTGTGCCAGATAATTTTTGAGACGGCATATTTCTGCTTTCGCGGTGCAACCCAATCATCCCAAGGGCGGCTGCATCCATATCGGGTTTTGCCGGTGGATTTTACCGGTGTCGATAAAATGATTGAAGAAAATAAAATTTCCCTTGATAGAGCAAAAGAATTGTTAGAGCAAATTTATACATCCAATTATATAGCTAAAAAGTGAAAAACTCAACTATGTCTCAGGTAAAATTTGCAATACCAAAAGGAAGTCTAGAGGATGCCACATTCAAATTACTAGAAAGATCTTGGACCAAAGTTGATAGAAAAAGCAGAACATATCGTGTGTATCTTGACGATCCAAATATATTTGTAAAAATGTTAAGACCGCAAGAAATTCCTACTTTAGTTTCAGAGGGATTGTATGATGTTGGTATTACTGGAAAAGACTGGGTAGGTGAAACTAAAGCAGATGTTGAACCGATTTTAGATTTAGAATATGGAAAAATCAGACTAGTGATAGCATTTCCTGACAAATATCATTACAAAAATCTTGATTCGATGATAGAAGATTATGCTAAAAGGAAAAAAATCCTTAGAATCTCTTCAGAGTATCTTACAACTGCTGCAAAATTTCTAAAACAATGCAAATCATACAAAAAACATTTTGGAAATAAAGAACCATTAATAGTAACCCTATAATACTCCCCAAAAACTGGACAAGGGAATAAGGTGGATGTTAGCCTGCCATACCAAGAAGGAGGCAAGGTATGGTAAGAAACATGCGGAGAGGACACAATGGGGCTTTTAAAGCCAAGGTAGCTCTGGAAGCCATTAAAGGCGAGAAGACCCTCGCCCAGCTTTCCAGTGAATTTGAGGTTCATGCTAATCAGATTGGCCAATGGCGTAAGCAACTCCTTAAAGAACTCCCGAACCTGTTTTCCGATCGCCGTAAGAAGCAAGATAAAGAACAAGATGATTTGATTTCAGAACTCTATCGGCAGATCGGTCAGCTCAAAGTGGAGGTGGACTGGCTGAAAAAAAAGTCCCAAATGCTCCTGTAGAAGAAAAGCGAAAATTGATTGATACAGAAAATGCCATGATTCCCATTAGTAGACAGTGTGAACTATTAGGTCTTTGCCGATCCTCGTATTACTATGAGTCGAAGAACGACAACAGTTATAATATGTGGTTGATGAACCTGATCGATGAGCAATTCACCAAGACACCCTTTTATGGAGTTGAGAGGATGACGGCCTGGTTAAGGCGTCAGGGACAGGAGGTGAATCATAAGCGGGTACGTCGATTAATGCGCCTGATGGGACTGGAAGCCATTTATCCGAAGCCACGGTTAAGCCTTTCTAATCAGGCCCATAAGAAGTATCCTTATCTTCTGCGTACCCTGGCCATTGATCATCCTGATCAGGTCTGGTGTACAGATATCACGTATATCCGGATGCTCCATGGATTTGTCTATCTGGTGGCTATTATGGATTGGTACAGCCGTTTTGTTGTTGCCTGGGAGATCTCAACTACCCTGGATACTCCATTTTGCATATCGGCCTTAGACCAGGCCCTGGAGTTATCTAAACCCGAGATCTTCAATACCGATCAAGGTAGTCAGTTTACCAGCCTTGAGTTTACCGGGCGGCTGGAACAAAAGGCTATCCGGATTAGCATGGACGGTCGTGGTCGGGTGTACGACAATATTTTTGTTGAGCGCCTCTGGAGGTCTGTCAAGTACGAGGAAGTCTATCTCCATCACTACCAGACGGTCTCTGAGGTTCGTAATGGCCTGGCCAAATACTTCCTTTTCTACAACATGGAGCGACTTCATAAGTCCCTGGGGTATCAGACCCCTTATGAGATATATGTCAAAGATCGAGTAAAGATTAACCCAGTGCAGGCTTCAACTATACACCATATACAACCCTATTTTTTGTCTTGACAATGGGGAGTACCTCACCCCTTGGGTTAGACTAGGTTCTAACAAAAACGTGCAAATTCACTTATCCTTTGGTGCAACAGAGGCAAAACCTCCTGAAGATGTAGATGCAATTATGGATGTTACAGAAACTGGAACCACACTAAAACAAAATAAATTAAAAATTGTAGATGAAGTCCTAACATCTACTGCACACTTGATTGTAAACAAAAAGTCTCTCAAAGATCCGAAAAAACGAGAAAAAATATTTGATA
>JAKLQB010000842.1 GCA_022013615.1 Desulfobacterales bacterium
AGTTTTGTACTCAAGGTATCTAAAGCAGGCTTGCATATGGAGAGGGACCGGATAATAAACTTCGCATCCTATACCATGTCCATTCAAAAACTCTCTCAATTCATCTCTTTTATCCCTGACTTTAATGACAAACTGGTTGTAAATATGCCTTTTCTCCTTTTCAAGGGGAAGGAAAACATCTTCCAAACCCTCATTTTCAAATAACTTCCTGTAAAGACTGGCATTTTCAATTCTTTTTTCTGTCCATTCATCAAGATACTTTAGCTTTACAATCAATACGGCAGCCTGGAGGGCATCCAGTCTGAAGTTTCCCCCAATGATGCTGTGGTGGTATTTTGGTTTGGACCCGTGGACACGCATGATTTTCAACCGTTCATAAATTTCCTCCTGATTGGTTGTGACCATCCCTCCATCCCCAAATGCGCCCAGATTTTTTGAGGGGAAAAACGAAAAACATCCGTATTGGCCTATTGTTCCTGCCCTTCTCACTTTCCCATCCATAAATTCATAATCCGAACCAATCGCCTGGGCTGCATCCTCAATGATTGTGAGGCCATGAGTCTCTGCCGTCTCCAGGATCGGTCCCATTTCTGCACTTTGGCCAAAAAGATGAACCGGTAGGATTGCCTTTACCTTTGATCTTTGCTCCTCATCTAAGCCAGAAACAGTCGCATCAAGTTTGACAGGATCCATATTGTAAGTATATTCATCAATATCCACAAATACCGGCCTGGCGCCCACCCTTACGATTGCGCCAACAGTGGCAAAAAAACTGTAGGGGGTCGTTATCACCAAGTCTCCATATCCAACACCTGCGGTCATCAACGCAATCAACAGCGCATCAGTGCCGGAAGATACCCCAACTGCGTAATGGCACTGACAATAATCAGCTATCTTCCTTTCCAGCTCTTCCACTTTCGGGCCCAGGATGAATTGCTGGGATTCAAATACCTCCCTGGCTGCAAATATTACCTCTTCCTCGATTTTTTCATACTGCTTTTTCAAATCCAGCAATGGAACTTTCATGCAATCCTCCTCTTTTTGAGTTCTTAATTCTTGCTCGTATTTACCTTTCAACTCAACAGTTCCGACACTGGAACGACGCAAAATTCGGCTTTTATTTTGGGACAATATTCCTCCAGCATCTCCAGAGTCTCTTTGTAAGGGTGACCTATCCCAATCGCAAAACCTGTATGTCTTGCCATATTACAAAGACGCTCAATCTGTATCTTTATGGCCTTCCGAGACAGATCATTATCCAGAAACACACTCCTGCCAGCGGTGGGTAGCCCTATCTTCTTTGCCAGCTCGAATCCAACTGTACCTGAGGTCGTTCGGCTATCAACAAAAAAAAGGTTCCTCCTTTTCAAGGCCTTTAAAATAATCAGCATTTTGCCCTCATCTTCTGTAAACAACGACCCCATGTGATTATTCACGCCTTGGACTCCCTGAACCTCCCTCAAGTTTTGATCCAGAATCCGTATAATCTCATCCTCATTCATAGACAGAAATAGTGCGCCGGGACCCGGGTTAATAGATGGGAAATTCCTTGGTTCCATCGGTAAATGCAGGATAAGCTCACATCCCTCCCGGTTTGCTTGTGCTGCGATGCGCTTGGTAAAGGGGGCACAAGGAAGAACAGAAAAGCTGAGTGGTAAATCCAACCGTATAAATGAAGACGCGATTTTCGAATCGTACCCCAGATCATCGATAATAATTGCAAGCTTAGGTCTTACATTATCGACCGTGGGATGTTCGCTATCAGACACTATATCGATCTTGTGAGTGTAAAAGCCTTCTGAATAAACATGACAGATTATTCTGCCGTCAGGGTCCTTTTCATTCCGAAGCCTTATCTTTGTCCCCAATGCGCTTAGGTCCTGAGAAATAGAACTTTCAAGGCGGCGCGCTGAACTGGCATCGGGACATTTAATCAAAAGCTCGGTAAAATCCCAAAAAGAACCATTTTCATTTCTCGGTTGAACGTTCAGAAAAAAAATATCTTTTTCCTGAATACCGCTTTGGTACAGGGATTCATAGATTGCATAGTCAATATCCCTTATTCTCCCATGAAGATCATCTGTTGTAGTGTAAATCTCTTCATAGGCAGGCCTGGGGAGCCCGATACTGTTTTTCGGAAGGTAGGCGTAAACGATTAATAAAACAGCGCAGGCCAGGGATGTAAGCAAAATAAGCAGGAAGAGTATTGGCGATAATTTTTTCTTTTTCGCACTTCCCTTCCTTTTCTTGGTTGTCATTAATAATCTGCCTATATCTTAAAAAACTGCATAGGAGAAAGGCTTAGCCCCTTGGGGATAAAATTCTGCTCAAAACGCGCAGAAAATTGCAAAATTGAAAAAGTGTGAAGTTTCTAAAGTGCCTATTTATCCCGCTTGCAGCGGGGAAGTTGTGGAATCCTATTTTTTATAAAAACAGATGGAGCGAAGCGACTCATTAACTTTAGTTCACTTCAAACTTTAGCTCACTTGGAACTTTTCCGGCTTGTCCGGTTTAAGGATTACTCTCCAGAGGGGCAGTCTTGATCTGTGAGAAAATGGTCCAGGTCTTGAGCAGTTCTACAGCATGACGGACCTGATTGTCTCTTTCAAGGAGCATTTTGACCCGACGATCCTTTTCCATTTCATTATTCTTTTCAACTGGTGCAATGCCTTCTACATCCTCATTCTGCATATGGCCCTCCAGGTCCTCTTCCCTCACGAACTTATCAACATCCTTTTTTTCTTGCTCATTCGGGGGAGTAAAATCCAGCGCTATATCAGGTACAATACCGCTCAACTGGATGGATTTTCCACTTGGGGTATAATACCGCGCCGTGGTTAGACGCAGGCCGGAGCCATCGGATAAGGGCAAAATCGTTTGAACTGAACCCTTCCCAAAACTTCTTGTCCCAAGGACAAGCGCTCTTTTATTATCCTGCAAGGCCCCTGCCACTATCTCTGCAGCACTGGCGCTCCCGCTATTGATCAGGACAATAATTGGATAGGTTCTCGACTTCTTGTCTGTATGTGCTGTTGCCGTTATATTCTGAGAACTGATCCTGCCTTTGGTAGTTACAATTAAACCAGAATTCAGGAACAGGTCTGAGACCTCAATAGCCTGCGATAAAAGCCCTCCCGGGTTATTCCTGAGATCCAGAACCAAACCCTTAATCTCGCGTCCCTTTTCCATTTCTCCAAGGGCTTCCGAGAGGTCCTCGACTGTCTTGCTCTGAAAATTGGAAATGCGCACATAGCCGATATCAGGGGTCAGGAAGTACTGCCTCACACTTATTAATGGGATAACACCCCGGGTGATAGAAAACTCCAATGGCTTTGCCTCACCTTCTCGCATTATAGTTAGATTAACTTTTGTTCCCTTTGGTCCCCTGATTTTTTTGACGGCCTCCATCAGCGACATATCCTTCGTTCTTGTATCTTCTATCTTAATGATCTTGTCCCCAGCTTTCATTCCCACTTTGTAGGCCGGCGTACCCTCAATGGGAGATACAACGGTCAGGACGTTATCCTTAACGGTTATTTCGACACCAATTCCCGTAAAACTACCCTCTGTCTCCAGCATTAATTCACGATATTCTTCCTTTGTCATAAAGGACGAGTGGGGATCCAGGTTATGGACCATACCCTTAATGGCCCCGTAAATCAGTTCCTGAGCATCCGGAGGTTCTACATAGCTCTTTTCTATCTGTCTCAGCACTTCTGTAAAGATCTCGATATTTTTATAAACATCTTTGGTATCTGCCCCGACCTCACCGTCACTTCCACTGAGAAAAAGGGCCCCGCCCACAAAAAGGAAAATCAAGACGATGTTAAGGGTAATTCTTTTTTTTGTAATCGACATATTCTCACTCCTTAAATATTCGTGGATCGCCGCGATCTGTAAATCGCTAATACGATCTATGTGAAACAGCTATTTGTAAGAGGCAAAGGCAGCTTGACGCACTTATGTTGAATAATCGCCTTTTACTACAAAATCTTTAATTGATTCCATCTATAATGATAACTAAAAAATAAGATCAGGTCAATGATATCATCAGGGGGACAAATTCAATTAGCCTTTAACCATTTTAATGGATCCAAGCTTTTTCCTGCCTCTCTTATTTCGAAATACAGTCTGGATTCATTTGATGGCCCGCTGCTTTCTGCAAAACCAATGACCTCCCCCTTTTCCACAACATCTCCTTCTTGCTTTTTTCTACTCGAAATATGTGCCGAGATGGTAAAGAAACGTGAACCGTGATTGATGATGATAACTTCTCCATAACCTTTAAGTCGCCCGGAAAAATCGACCCTTCCGGGAAAAACCGCCTTTACCTTGCTGTCAGAAGTGCCCTCAATAAAAATACCTTTATTGAGCTGCTTGCTCTGAGAGTCTGAAAGTTTATCAGCTTTGATAATCCTCCCCCTGAGGGGAAAAGGTAATTTACCTTTGGAATCTAAAAAGCGAGAAGACCTCAGGATCTTATAGGCATCTTTTTTTCAATGTTTAAAAGGGCTTGTTTTAGCTTCTTTGCCGCAAACTGTAATTCCTTTACTGCGGTCTCATAAAACTCCTTTTCCTTATGGGTTTTCATAAGACGAATGACTTGCTTTTCAAGGTCTTTTTTTAGTGATGATAGCCGGGTTTTATTTCTATTACTCTCTGCCTCCCTTGCAATTAGTTTCTCCCCTACCCGGGATACCTCCATTTCCTGCATACGTTTCTGTTTCGTCAATTCCTCCAACATGTTTCGGTCTTTTTCCATAATAGCCCTGAGATATGTCGCCCTCTGCCAAAACTGATCCAGATCCCTTACATTGGCAAGGACCTTAATATACCCCTTCCTGGCATATTTGTACAAAGCAACAAGCCGTTTTGCCACCTGGGTTTCCGCATTCTTTAATGATTGCTCCAGGTTCGTCAGTCTCTCTTGCAGCTTTTCCATTTCAATCTTGTCAAGACGAACTGTCTTTTCTAATTCATTTACAGAACGTCTCGCATCAGTGACCTTTTGCTCAAGATCAGCCAGTTGGACTAATAGATCTTTTTCCTGGAAATCGAAGGCCTTAAGCTTTTGCTTTTCCCGCGAAAGTTTGGACTCAATTTCCTTGATTTGATCCTGTTTGCCCTTGGACAATGGACTGGAATTGGTTTCAGGTGGCGCCAGGAGGATCTCAGAAATGAGGAAGGCAGATACAATCAGGCACTTTGATAATTCGTAAAAAATTCCTTTTTTCATATGTCAAAAAAGCGGCCCACGGCAATAAAACACCCTAACAGACCCAATGACACACTTATCAAAATGATCAAAAGGGTATATTGGTAAGGTATAAAGACAAAATCTAACCCTGCAAGGCCCAGAAAATACATTTTTTTTGTGGAAATAAGAAAATACCCCAAATAGAGGATCACAAGGGCAAAAACCCCGCTCAGTATCCCCTGGATCATTCCCTCGAACAGATAAGGCGTCTTGACAAACCAGTCTGTGGCGCCCACCAATTTCAGTATTTCGATCTCCTCTCTCCGCGAATAGATGGTCAGTTTTATGGTATTTGTTACTATGAAAAGAATCCCCATACAGAGCAACCCCCCGATGACAAAGCCAACAAGCTTGATTATGTTCATCAGGGCCTCAAACCTGTGCAACCATTCTTCACTGTACTGGACCTCTTCCACACCATCCATATCTTGGAGAGCCTGCTTTATTCCCTTAAGATCGGTTCCTCGGCCGTCCATATCCGTAAAAGCAACCTCAAAAGAGGCGGGTATCGGATTATCCGACAGACCCTCCAGAACGCCTGCCTGGGAGCCCAGGGCACTCCTCAAATCCTTCAATGCCGCATCCTTGGATATAAAGCGCTTAATCTCTGCCTCCGCCAAATTGCCAATGAAAGAGGCTATCTTGGCTCTTTGGGCTACACTGATGTCATCATTGAGATATACAGACATTGACATCGAATGACCCCATCCCTGGACCCAGGCATTGAGGTTCACGAAAAGGAGTAGAAAAGTTCCAAAGATCAACAGAGATACTACCATGGTGCCCAAGCCGATGGCGTGAACTACCCGATTGCTCAAAATGTTGCTTAGTGCCTGTTTGAAAAGATATGGTAAAAGTCGAACTCTCATTGTTTTCCAACAATTCTTCCGTTATGCAGAAAAACCGTCCTTTGCGCCGTATCTTCCAACAACTCCCGACTGTGAGTGGCAATTACTACTGTTGTGCCTTTCAAGTGAATACTCCTAAAAAGGATCATTATGTCTTTTGTGAGGTCGAAATCCAGATTACCGGTTGGTTCATCGGCAAGAAGAATCAGTGGGTCTTTTACGATAGCCCTGGCAATGGCAACCCTTTGTTGCTCTCCGCCGGATAGTTGAAGGGGATAGGCCTTTTCTTTTTCGGCCAACCCGACCAACTTCAGAGTCCGGTGGGTTCTTTTTCTTATAAACGAAGGGTGTTCGCCTGTAACCTCCAGGGCAAGGGCAACGTTTTCAAAAACCGTCTTTTTCGACAACAATTTAAAATCCTGAAAAACAAAACCTATCTTTCGACGCAGCAGATCGAGCTTTGACCGGCTGATACGACTCAAGTTGACGCCATTAATCAAGATATGACCACTGGTTGGTATTTCAGCGCCGAATATCAACCTCAGTAAGGTTGTCTTGCCTGCCCCGCTCGGTCCTGTTACAAAAACAAATTCCCCTTCATGAACCCTCAGATTCAGATCACTCAAGGCAATACTTGGACCGAAATTTTTGAAAAGGTGAAAAAACTGGATCATAACTTAAGTGAACTAAAGTGTCTAAAGTGAGTTAAAGCCTGCCCTAGGAGGCTGTTCGAGAATAGCTATTTTCCTCTCAATATTTCCCAAGCGCACGCTCCAGGCTGGCCCTGGCTAAATGGTGACTATAAAGTGCTGAATAGAAATTCACTCTTGCCCGGGTCAGGAGGCTTTGTGCGTCAAGCACCTCGGTAATCGTGGTTACCTGTGCCTTGTACCTTTCTTCATTCACCCTCAAGTTCTCCTCACCCTGTTTTATTGCCTTTTGTGTAGTCGGAATATTCTCTTCTGCATTTTCCAATCTTAAAATAGCATCTTTTAATTCAAGCCTTATGCTGTCTTCTAAAGCCAATTTCGTCTTCATCAGCTCCCTCTTGAGACTCTCCTTCTCTTTGACCGCGTAATGGGTCTTCCCCCATTCCCAAAAAGTCCAGGAAAGAGCTGCCGTGGCTCTCCATTCATTCGCATCGTGAAATGAGCTGCCTGACACGCTGGGTTCATCACCTGCCTTAATGTAATCGAAAGTAAATCCGATTTCCGGATAATTCTTGCTTTTGGCCAGTCTGGTCTCCTGATCAACCTGAAGGATATTGATGTTAATTAGTTTCATTTCAGGGCGGTTTTCAAGGGCCTGCTCCACATACTCATCAAAATCTTCCTTTTCCGGTTTATAGGCCAGGATGTCCACAACATCCACCGGCGCATGGATCGGCCTCGATAAAAGAGTATTAAAGCTACATCGAGCCAGCCGGGCGGTATTCCTGGCCGTTACCAAATTCTGCTGGGCGCTGGCCAACTCCACCTCTGCTCTCAAGACATCATTGATAGGGACCATCCCAACATTGTAGAAACTGCGTGCCACCTTAAGGTTAGACTCCCGGAATTCAACGTCGCTTTCGGCCACTTCAATGCCCTTATCCGCTATGAGAATGTCAAAATAAGCCTGTTTTACTCTCAGTGCGAGGTTCAGCTTTTCCAACTCGACATTCATCTCAGATTGATCTATGCCCAGCTTTGAGAGCTCATAAGAGCTGGTCAATGCAAATCCGGTAAAAAGGGGCTGCTTCACGGTACCCCTCCATTCATAATTATCCAGGGAACTTATTGCTACCTCCGCACCCCCCATCAGAGTCGATCTGAATGTTCTTTCTTCATCAAATCGAGTATAGCTATAGGTCGTGCTCAACTTGGGCAAAAATCCGGTCCTGGCCTGCTTTTTTACATGCACGGCCTGGTCCACCTGTTCCTTATTAGCCTTGAGAGACCAGTTATTGGCAAATGCCTCGTCAATGCTCTCCTGGATTGTGTAGACACGGCCCTTTTCCTGTGAAAAGCCTGGATTTGGCAATAGCACCAATAATAAAATAACGAGCAAAAATATGGAGAGTGGTGAAGTTGTGAACCTCATTTTTAAACCTCGCTCTTTTTTTAATTTATCACTATTAATTAAAACAGGCCTAATTAGATGTCAATGCAAAGTTGGTTGCATCACATCAGGACTGCTCCGGTTGCAAATAATGCGATCTCATACTCGATTACGCGTCACTTTCTTGACACATTGATTACAACAGGTTAAGTTCTACTCCAATTCTATATCTATAGTCTAATAGCATATACACCATAAATATCGTTATTTCAATAAATTATAGTATTTCTCAAAGACTTGACCATGTCCAATAAGAAATCAAATTATCTTTGGCTGTCGCTGGTTATCCTTTCAATCTTCCTGTTGTTCAACCAGAATGATGTTTTTGCCTATCTTCAACCACGACCGAGTTCTGATTTCCTCGATTTTAATCGTGCTTCGAATGAACCTGACCTCAGAGCCGCGGTCATCTCAGCGGATGAAAAGATCAACATCAGCGTCTTTGAGAAGGCGCACCCTGCCGTTGTTAACATTGCGACTACGACACTCAGCATGAATTTTTGGCTTGAGGTCATTCCGAGGGAGGGACAGGGATCGGGTTTTATAATAGATAAGAAAGGCCACATTTTGACGAATAACCATGTGGTCGCCAAAGCCCAGAAAATTACTGTAACTATGGCTGACGGCAGGAAAATTCCCGCTACTCTTGTAGGGCGGGACCCGCCTTCCGACCTGGCAGTTATTAAAATTCCCTCTAATCACGTTGACGTAGTGACACATCTGGGAGATTCGGACAAAATCCGGGTCGGACAAAAGGCCATCGCCATAGGAAATCCCTTTGGTCTTTCCCACACTCTTACCACGGGCATAATCAGCGCCCTTCATAGAGACATTAAAACCCATGACGATACTCACATGGAAGACCTGATACAGACCGATGCAGCCATTAACCCAGGCAATTCAGGCGGCCCCCTTCTCAATTCCAACGGGGAGGTTATTGGCATTAATACGGCCATTTTTAGCTTGTCGGGAGGGTACCAAGGCATTGGCTTTGACATACCTATCAATCGGGCCAAATACGTCGCGACCCAGCTCATCACTCTTGGCAGAGTTGCCAGACCCTGGCTCGGTATTACCGGTATCTCGATAACGCCGGGACTGTCAGAAGGGCTTGGCCTTGCTGTTGAGCAGGGTGTGCTGGTTGTTAAGGTATTCCAAGGCAGCCCGGCAGTTAGAGCTGGCCTGCGGGGAGGCAACAGGGAGGTCATTGTTGGCAGCTTCAGACTCCTCCTTGGCGGAGATATTATCACGGCCATTGATGGACATAAAATTACAGACATGCATGAACTGGGTCGGCTAATGGATGACCTCAGGGTCGGGCAAACTGTACCCATGAGGATATCAAGGAATGGGCGGGCTCTGGAACTGAACGTCCTATTAAAGGAAAGACCATAGCAATTTTGGATTGCGGATTGGGGATTGGGGAATCAAAACCCTCTTCTTCAAATAGTCAATCGCCAATCGAAAATTGTCAATTCCCTTCGTGCCCCAATAAAATCATCCTTTCTTTTGCGGCCTTTTGTCTTTTTTGTTCCCACTTATCCCAGTCCACCTTCAGGTG